>JAAEEW010000061.1 GCA_013415595.1 Methanosarcinales archaeon
CATCATCTTCGAGTAATACTCTTTATCAGAGCCGACACCGTTATGATTCACGGATGCGATGCAGATCTCTTCCGGTCCGCATCGGCCCACTTAGGTAGTGCTTCTTGGTATTTAAGAGTTCCCGTCCGCACCCCAAAGGGAATTATTTTCCCCCGGGATGTAAAGGCCGGAAGTCTTAATTTGCACCCCATCGGCCCGATCACAAAGCAAGTCCCCGTATTTAAGGTTTCCCACACGAAGGATCCCGTTTGGGGAGCCTTGATGAGCAACCTCATTCTGAACAACCGGTCCAGAACAGGGCTTTGGCATGATCGCGTCGAAGGATGATGCATTGAGTTGCACCATAGACCACTACTTGGCGAGCTTTTCACTCGCCGGCAGGGCCGAACCTACCCAACATCTTCGCCGTATTTAATCCTTTTGGCGGAGCGGAAAGGCCCGGAGGAAAGACGCAGATTTCGTCGACTATTAATAGAGAAAACGCGAGAATTATGCGCGATCCTAGCTTCTGGAGGCATTATATGGGTTACACCTTGACTGAGAAGATTTTACGTGAGCACCTGGTGGACGGATCCTACGAGCCAGGAACCGAGATCGGGATACGCATCGATCAGACCCTCACCCAGGACGCGACCGGAACCATGGCCTACCTCCAGTTCGAGTCCATGGGCCTATCCGACATCGCCACCGATCTGTCCGTCAGCTATGTGGACCACAACACCATCCAGGTGGGCTTTGAGAATGCCGACGACCACCTTTACCTGCAATCCATAGCAGAGAAGTACGGCATCTACTTTTCACGCCCAGGAAACGGCATTTGCCACCAGGTCCATCTGGAGCGCTTCGGGCGGCCGGGGAAGACCCTGCTCGGCTCTGACAGCCACACCCCCACCGGAGGGGGCCTGGGCATGGTGGCCATGGGCGCCGGAGGGCTGGACGTGGCCGTGGCCATGGGCGGCGGGGCCTACTATCTGACCTGCCCCCGGGTCATCAACGTCCACCTCACGGGAGAGCTCCGGCCATGGGTCACCGCCAAGGATGTGGTCCTGCAGACGCTATGCAACCTTTCCGTCAAGGGCAACGTGGGCAGCGTTTGCGAGTACACCGGCCCGGGAATCGATAAGCTGACCGTGCCGGAGAGGGCCACCATCGCGAACATGGGGGCAGAGACGGGAGTGACCACCTCCATATTCCCAAGCGACCAGCAGACCAGACGTTTCCTGGCCGCCCAGGGCCGGGAGGATCAGTGGATTCCCCTGGCCCCAGACGCCGATGCCGTCTACGACAGGACCATAGAGATAGACCTCTCGGAGGTGGAACCCCTGATGGCCGCCCCCCACAGCCCGGGAAACATCGTGCCGGTCTCCCAGCTGAAGGGGACTCCGGTGGACCAGGTGATGGTGGGGTCCTGCACCAACTCCTCCTACGTCGACCTGATGACCGTGGCAGAAATGACCCGGGGCCGCAGCCTTCCCTGGAACGTCTGCTTTGGCGTGGCCCCGGGATCGCGCCAGGTGCTTCGCATGATCACCAGGAACGGCGGCCTGGACGCCCTGATCGCCTTTGGTGCCAGAATCCTGGAGTCTTCCTGCGGCTTTTGCATCGGGAACAGCATGTCCCCCAAGACCGGGTCGGTATCCGTTCGAACCAGCAACCGCAACTTCAAGGGACGGTCGGGAACCCCCAGCGCCAACGTCTATCTGGCCAGCCCCGTGGTGGCCGCAGCCGCAGCCCTGACCGGGGAGATCACAGATCCCCGGGAGCTGGGGCTGGAGTTCCCCCGGGTGGAGATGCCGGAGAAATTCCAGATAGACGACTCCATGATCATACCCCCCCTGCCGGCAGAGAAGCGGGCCCCCATTGAGATCCTGCGCGGCCCCAACATCGGCGAGCCCCCCAGAAACGCTCCCCTGCCCGGGGACCTGGCGGGGGTGGTGACCATCAAGGTGGAGGATAACATCACCACCGACCACATAATGCCAGCAGGCTCTCGCCTGAAGTACCGCTCAAACGTCCCCAAGTACGCTACGTTCGTCTTTGAGCCCCTGGACCAGGAATTCCCCGCCCGGGCTGCCGATCTCCGGGATAAGGGCCGGCACAACGTCATCGTGGCCGGCCTGAGCTACGGCCAGGGATCGTCCCGGGAGCACGCCGCCATGTGCCCCATGTACCTGGGAGTCAGGGCGGTGGTGGCCAAATCCATCGAGCGCATCCACGCCGCTAACCTGATCAACTTCGGCATCCTCCCCCTGTCATTCTCCGATGAGTCGGACTACGACCTTCTGCGGCAGGGTGCCGAGATTCTGATCCCCGGAATTCGCCAGGCTGTGGAGAGAGGAGACCAGGAGGTCATAGCCAGTGACGGCCAGAGCAACCGGGAGATCCGGTTGAAGATGAATTTCAGTTCCAGGCAGAGAAAGATCCTCCTGGCAGGCGGACTGCTGCCCTACACCGTGGCCCAGGGAGACTGAGAAAATAAAAAATATTGTAGAAATATAGCAAAATAGATAGACTGCGGGGGGCGACTGGTCCCCCGCGGACCAGATTTTTTCCCGCCTTTAAAGCCCAAAGAGATTTCCGATGTTCTGGGAGATGATCATTCCCTGAGCGCTGGATGGGGAGACGTTGCTCTGGGTTGCGGCTGCTGAGAAGCTGTAGGTGCGGCCGGCAGCAGGGGAGAAGCTGCGAGGAGCGTAGGTCCAGCTGTTCTCCAGCCCGAAATTGTTGACCGTGTTTCTCTCCAGGAAGAGGCTGTTGTAGAGCACCGGGTCCATCTGAACGGCTGCCCCTACTCCGCCGGTGAAGCTGGTGGATCCCAGTTGCAGCGGCTTTTCAAATGAATAGGGAAACTCGTTCTTCCAGATGCTCATGGTGGTGTTGGGGTCCCGGACCGCCGGGTAGACTACCTCGGCATTCTGAACGTAATCGTTCCAGTACCGCTCCACCAGGGGCTCGAAAGATGCTGGTGTGGGGCCGTCCAAATATATGCCCTGATACCTGGTCACCTGGGGCCCGGAGAGGGCCTGCGCAGCGGCTCCGCCTATCAGGCAGAATAGTAACAATAAGGCTATCTTTTTCATTTTAATGCACCCCCCTTTTTCAAATACAGGGTCGGCTAATTGTTGAAAGCTTCAGTCCCAACCTATTTATGCCTTATCAGTATTTTTTCAACCATGCCAGATTGTTTTGAGATTATCCACAAGGATCTGGCTGGTCGTTTAGGCAGGCTGACAACCCCCCACGGGACGGTTGAGACTCCCGCCCTCATGCCTGTCGTGAATCCGCATCTAATGATGATAAAGCCGTCCATGCTGAAGAAGCTGGGGGCCCAGATGCTCATCACGAACTCCTACATCATCAGCCAGGACCCACAGCTCAGGGAGGCAGCAGAGGAGAAGGGGCTGCACGCCCTCCTGGACTTCGACGGGCCCATAATGACCGACTCCGGCGCCTTCCAGCTCTCCGTCTACGGGAGCGTGGAGGTCCAGCCGCTGGAGATCCTCCGCTTCCAGCAGGCCATTCGATCGGACGTCTGCGTGCCCCTGGACATACCCACCCCCCCGGACGTGCCCCCGGAGAGGGCCGCCGCCGAGCTGAGAGAGACCGAAGCCCGGCTGGAGGAGGCCCGGGCCTCCTGGGAGGGGGACCTGCTCCTGGCCGGGCCCATCCAGGGCTCCACCTACCCCTCTCTGAGGGAGGCGGCAGCCCGCAAGGTCAGAGAGATCGGATTCGACGTCTGCCCCGTGGGCGGGGTGGTCCCCCTCATGGAGGCTTATCGATACCGTGATCTGGTGCAGGTGGTGGCTGCAGCCAAGCGGGGCCTGGGATCCGGAGCGCCGGTGCACCTCTTTGGAGCCGGACACCCCATGGTCTTCGCCCTGGCTGCCGCCCTGGGTTGCGACCTCTTCGACTCTGCCGCCTATGCCATCTACGCCCGGGACGGCCGATACCTGACCCCCTACGGGACCTGGAAGCTGGAGGAGATGAAGTATCTGCCCTGCTCCTGCGAGGTTTGCAGCAGCCACAGCGCCGAGGAGCTTCGATCGAGCCCGGACCGGGTCTCCCTCCTGGCCAGACACAACCTGGCCGCCTCCCTGCAGGAGATCGAGCTGGTGAAGCAGCGCATCTGGGAGGGGTCTTTATGGGAGCTGCTGGAGAGCAGGTGCCGGACCCATCCCCGCATGCTGGATGGGCTGAAGAGCCTGGAGAGCATGGCCGAGGATCTGGAGAAGCTGGACAGGGTCTCCAAGTCCACCCTGTTCTACCTCAGCCCCCAGTCAGCCCGCCGGCCGGAGGTGGTCAGGTACGGCCGCCGGGTGGAGAGGATCGCTCTTTATGGCAGAGTGCTGATCACCGACATGAGGCCCTCCGAGGAGGATCGCCGGTCCTTTGACCACATCCTGAGCTTCAAGCCCCCCTTCGGCCCCTACCCTCACCAGCTGGCTGAGACCTATCCCCTGAACGCCGAGGTTCCTTTGGAGCCGGACCGGGAGGCCCTGGAGCAGGCCCTGGCCAACGCCAGAAAGCTGATCCAGGCCAATCCTGCAGCCAGCTTCCAGCTCCGGCTGAGGGACGTGGAGGACGCCGACTCCCTGGTGAGACCATGAGCCGCTGCTGCGAGATCCTGAAGAGAGACGGCCCGGCCCGCCTGGGCAGGCTCCTCCTGAACAGACCCCTGGACACCCCCGGCATCCTCTCCCCGGAGGACTGGGTCTCTGCCGGAAGCGTCTTTCAGTACCCGTCCCTGCAGGAGGCCCGGGAGGCGGCCATGGGCTGCCAGGACGAAGGAAAGCTGTTCATCCAGCCCTACATCCCCTCGGCCCTCCATGCCGAGATTCCTCTGCAGCCGCCCCTGGTGGAAGTGGGCGGCCCCTCTGGCCTGGTGGTGCACCCCTTCTCCGACCGGAAGCCGGAGGATGCAGACGTCTACATAGTGGGCAACGCCGGCTCCCTCTCCCGGCCCCGGGATCTGGTGGAGGCCCTGGCCGGCCTGCGGGAGCGCATCCCTCCGGACGCTGCCCTCTTTGCTCCGGCCCTGGCCACACCCTGGAACCTGGCCCTGCTGGTCTATCTGGGGGTGGACCTGGTGGACGACGTCCGGGTGGCCATGGACGGGTACTACGGGAAGTACCACACCAGAGACGGGGCCCTGCCCTGGAAGGAGTTCCAGGAGATCCCCTGCCGCTGCCGGTTCTGTCGCCGGCTGCAGGAGATCGGAACAGATGAGAGCCAGGAGATCGAAAGAGGAGAGGGCCAGGATGCCGGCCGGGAGGTCCCGGAGCTTCTGGCCGGGCACAACCGGCAAAAGCTGGAGGAGGAGGTGGCCCGGGTGAGGGAGCTCATTCGCCGGGAGGGCATGCGCGAGTACCTGGAGAGACAGGTGCGGGTGACCCCCGACCTCACCGCCACCCTGAGGGTCCTGGACCAGGAGCACGTCTACCTGGAACGGAGAACCCCCACCGTCCGACGCAGCACTCTGTACGCCACCACTGCCGAGTCGCTGCAGCGGGTGGAGGTGACCAGGTTTGCACAGAGGGCCCTGGAGCGCTACCAGCCACCGCATAGCGACGTGCTCCTGCTCCTGCCCTGCTCCGCCAGGAAGCCCTACTCCACCTCCCGCTCCCACCGCCTCTTTGCCCTGGCCGTGGGCGGATACCGCCGCCACCTTAACGAGCTGATCCTCACCTCTCCCCTGGCCCTGGTGCCCCGGGAGCTGGAGGAGATCTACCCCGCCTCCAGCTACGACGTGCCGGTGACCGGCCGCTGGGACCTGGAGGAGAGAGACTGGCTGCTCCGCTGCCTGGACCGCTACCTGGCCAACAGTCCCTGCGGCACCATCGTGGCCCACCTGGAGGGGGAGCTTCGCTCTGCCGTGGAGGAGCACGGCATCGACGCCACCTTCACCGCCGGAGGGACATCTGAGCAGGGACTGGCCAGCCTGGCCAGCGCCGTCTCCGAGGCCTGCCAGGGCGCCTCGCGACTGGGCGACTTCCGGCTGCGCCAGTACCGGGCCCTGGCCGACTACTTCTTTGGCCGGGGAGCAGGCGACGCCCTGCTGGAGGGCACGGTCAGGCTGAAGGGAAGAGAGGTCCAGGACGAGGATAGGCGCCCCCTGGCCTCCATCACCCCCAACGGCACCCTGGCCCTCTCCCTGGTGGGAGCCAGACGGCTGGAGCCCCTGGGCCGCTACCTGGTCACCATCGGCGACTTCGAGCCCCGGGGCACCATTCTGGCTCCCGGGGTGGTGGACGCCGACGCCGAAATCCGCCCCGGAGACGAGGTGATAGTGGTTGGCTCCCGGGCCTTCGGCGTGGGCCGGGCCAGGATGTCCGGCTGGGAGATGGTTCAGAGCCGGCGAGGGGTGGCGGTGGACCTGAGACACGTGAAGCGGGAGAGCGACCGGCGCTAAGTCTGCTCTTCCGGGGGCTGTGAAAACGGCAAGAAGCCCCCCGGCCGCCCACCGGAGACGACTCGTTTCCACCATTATTTTTCCCAACCATTCTCTCGATCCGTTCAGCCCTGGCTGACGGGGTGGCATTCCCAAAAGAATTTGTAAACCCTGCGACTCAATGGTGAGCCATGAAGGAGAAGTGGCTCATGGCCCGCCACGGATCCTGGGATGAGGTCAAGCCCAGGATAACCACGGCCCTGGAGTCCGGCTTCGACTGCGTGGTCGTGGACCGGAAAAACGTAGAGCGCGTAAGAGAGCTGGGCAGCATCAAGGTGGCCTGCTTTGGAGAGGAGCGGGGAGCAGAGGACATGCTGATCATCGGCGATGGGGAGGGCAACGGCAGCCAGTCCCTGCCCGCCGACCTGGCCGCCTCACGGGACATCGCCCTGGCCAGGAAGGCCGGGAATCCCACGGCCGGTTACGTGGTCATCAAGGATAAGAGCTACGAAGAGCTGGCAGTGGCCCTGGGCAAGCACGTGGACTACCTGCTGGTGGTGGGCACCGACTGGAAGGTCATCCCCCTGGAGAACATGATAGCCGGGCTGCACGGCTCGAAGGTCAGGATCATAAGCTGCGTTCGCTCAGCCGATGAGGCGGAGGTGGCCCTGACCACCCTGGAGAAGGGGGCGGCAGGAGTGCTGATAGACACGGCCGACCTCTCGGAGATCAAGAGGGTACAGGCAGTGGTGGAGCGCTCCGACGTCCAGGGATTGGAGCTGGTGGAGGCAGTGGTGACCGAGGTGAAACAGGCGGGCATGGGCGACCGGGTATGCGTGGACACCACCAGCCTGCTGGTCTCTGGCGAGGGACTGCTCACCGGCTCCCAGTCCCGGGGAATGTTCCTGGTCCAGGCCGAGGTGGAGGAGAGCCCCTACGTGGCCTCCCGCCCCTTCCGGGTCAACGCCGGGGCCGTGCACGCCTACGTGCGGGTGGGTGACAAGACCCGCTACCTCTCGGAGCTGAAAGGCGGAGACGAGGTGACGGTGGTGGGCCGCTCCGGAGCCACCCGCACGGCCACGGTGGGCCGGGTGAAGATCGAGAGGCGTCCCATGATCTACCTGGAGGCCCAGGTGGGCGAGGGCCGGATCAGCACCCTGCTTCAGAACGCCGAAACCATCAAGCTGGTGACTCCGGAGGGGACCATCTCCGTGGTGGACTTGAAGCCCGGCGACCGGATCATGGCCTACCTGGAGGGCGGGGCCCGCCACTTCGGCATGAGCATCGAAGAGACCATAGTGGAGAGATGAGATAGGAGATACAGGCCGGAGGGAGATTGGCGTGGGGGAGACGAGCCTGCCCGGGACCTCCATCCTCCGTCTGGGGGACCTGGCCCTGAGACGACCAAGCGTTGTGGCCGTGATCGTAGGGGACGTGGAGGACGCGGTCAATGAGGCGGCCAGGCAGGGGGCCGACATGCTGGAGGTCAGGCTGGACCTGATCCCAGAGGAGCCCCTGGAGGCGCTGAGAAGGGTGAGGAAGCTCTCCAGGCTGCCCATCATCGCCACCAACCGCATCCGCCGGGAAGGAGGAGGCTTTCAGGATAGCGAGGAGGAGAGGGCAGAGCTGCTCATCCGGGCCTCCGCCCACGCCGACCTGGTGGACGTGGAGCTGCGGTCGACCATCCTGTCCCTGGTTCGGGAGAGTGTGAAAAAACCCCTGATAATTTCTTATCACCATTTCCAGTCCGCCCCGGGAAGAGAGGAGCTTTCAGGAATAATCCGGGAAATGCAGGACCGGGGCGCAGATATTGCCAAGATAGCCGCCACCCCCCCGGCTCTGGAAGATTGCCTGGCCATGCTGGAGACGCTGATTGCTGCCCGGATTCCCACCTGCATGCTGGGAATGGGAGAGGTGGGCCGCCACCTGCGGATCATGGCCCCCTGCTACGGATCTGTCTTGACCTACGGCTACATCACCGGCCAGACGGCTCCCGGCCAGATGAGGGTGGACGAGCTGGTGGAAGCCCTCAGAATTCTGGCATTGCGCCAACCATTTTAACCAATATTTTTCAATTGGCTGTAGAGAAAACCCCCTCTCAAACCGCCGCTGCCCTGCGCAAAGGCGGCATCCACAGCAGGGGGCGCTTAACCAATTATTCCTGCCGGGCAATGGCAGCAATTCCCCCTTTGCCGGCTTAAAAAGCTAAACAAATAAAGCTCCATTTACAATTTTATTGATGAAATTGATAGCCGCATTTCCGGCAAATTCGGCAGAATGCGGCGGGGCTTCCCTGTAACAATTGTGATGAAATTATTTTCATTATGCCAAAAGATATTTATGCAAAATAGATGAGAAAATGATTGGCGATCGAAGCGAGACATGGCCTCATTAGCGAAAATTTAGAAAAACAAAGATCCTATAAATGCATAAAATGTGTGAATTATGCATAGTAGTTTTCACAAATGGCTCCACCGTTTTGGTCGCAATTAGGGAAATTGTTGCGGAAAATTGAGATAAGCTCAACATGGGCAGCCAAAGCCTGGAGCCGGAGATGACAAGGAGGTCTACAAGATGGTAAAAACTGAAGGCTCTTTTGCCGTAGAGGACATGAAGAACGTCCTAATCAACATCGGAGCTGTGGTCAAGGAAGAGGACGAATGGGACCAGGAGATGGGTCCGTTCCCCAAGCCCCAGATTGCCACCCTTCGAAACTGGGACTTCAAGATAATGGATCGGTACAAGATATTCTACGCCCCGGCGGACGACACCTGCACGCTATGTACCTACGGGCCCTGCGACCTGACCGGAAACAAGCGCGGAGCCTGCGGCATCAACCAGGAGGGAACCTGCGGAAAGATCGTTCTCATCGCCTGTTTGATGGGTACCTGTGCCCACACCGCCCACGGCAGACACCTGTACCACTGGATCCTGGACAAGTTCGGCGACATGAAGTTCGACATGGGCTCAGACATTCTGGTCACCGCCCCCCTGACCGAGACCATAATGGGCACCAGGCCGAAGACCCTGAAGGACTTCGGCCCGGTGCTGGGCTACTGTGAGGAGGAGATCACCCAGCTCCTGGCGGCCACCCACACCGGCCAGGAAGGCCACTACCTGGACTTCGAGTCCAAGGCCCTGCACACCGGCATGATCGACTCCCTGGGCAAGGAGATCTGCGACATGCTGCAGACCGTGGCCTACGACATGCCCCGGGGCGACCCCGAGGCCCCCCTGGTGGAGATAGGGATGGGCACCATGGACCAGAGCAAGGCCTGTCTCATCGCCTACGGCCACAACCTGGCAGCCGGCGCAGAGGCCATGTTCTACACCGAGGCCAACAACCTGTGGGAGAAGGTGGACATCGGCGGCGTCTGCTGCACGGCCATCGACCTGACCAGAATCGGTGAAGGCACTGGCGAGGAGAAGGTCCCCCACATGGTGGGCACCAAGGCCAAGGTGGCTGGAGCCATCGGCTGGTGGAGAAAGATGGTCCGGGCCGGAATCATGGACACGGTGATGGTGGACGAGCAGTGCGTGTGGTGTGACACCCTAGCCGACTGCCAGGAGAGAAACATACCCCTCATCGCCACCAACGACAAGATTCTCTACGGCCTCGCCGACAGGACCAACGACCCCGTGGACGCAATCGTGGACGACCTGGTCAACTTCAAGGTCCCCGGCGTGGTCATCCTGGACCCGACCAAGGCCGGAGAAGTGGGCGTCAAGACCGCCATGCTGGTCAAGCCCAAGAGGGCTGAGGTCAAGGCCAAGAGCGTTCTGACCGAGGAGGAGTTCAAGACCTGGGCTTCCACCTGTACCCAGTGCATGCAGTGCTCATTCGTCTGCCCGCCGCACATCCCCCTGGGCAAGGTCATCGAGGAGGCAGCCAAGGGCAACCTGGAGCCGTTCTCGTCTACATACGAGGTCTGCGTGGGATGCGGACGCTGCGAGCAGGCCTGCTCCAGAGATATGCCCATCCTCAAGATGTACGAGTACGCCAACCGGGAGTACATCAAGAACCAGAAGTTCCTGATGAGGGCCGGACGCGGACCCGCCACGGACACGGAGATCAGGTCTGTGGGAATGCCCATCGTCATGGGAACCATCCCCGGAGTCATCGCCCTGGTAGGATGCAGCAACTATCCCAACGGAACCAAGGAAGCCTACGACATCGCCAAGGAGTTCGTGGACCGGGGCTACATCGTGGTAACCTCCGGATGCATGGCCATGGACATGTCCCTCTACCGGGACCAGGACGGCAAGACCATCTGGGAGCAGTACCCCGGAGGATTCGACGGCCGCAACATCTGCAACGTCGGCTCTTGCGTGGCCAACTCTCACATCCTCGGCGCTGCCATCAAGGTGGCAACCATCTTCGCCCACCGCAACCACCGGGCTAACTGGGACGATATCGCCGACTACATCCTGTCCAAGGTCGGAGCCTGCGGCGTGGCCTGGGGACCGTACTCCCAGAAAGCTGCGTCCATCGCCACCGGCGTCAACAGGCTGGGCGTGCCAGTAGTGGTTCAGCCCCACTCCGTCATGTACAGAAGGGCATTCCTGTCCAGGGCAGACAAGCCCGAGGACTGGGAGGTCATCGATGCCAGAGACGGGTCCAAGATGGTCATCGAGCCCGCTCCCGAGCACATGCTGTACGTGGCCGAGACCAAGGAAGAGGCCATGCTGGAGATGGCCAAGCTCTGCTTCCGGCCCTCAGACAACAGCATCGGCAG
>JAAEEW010000062.1 GCA_013415595.1 Methanosarcinales archaeon
CGGCTTCTTCCCGCCTCCATGCGATAGAGGTCCATGAGTGCGTAGACCTCCTCCGGGACCCGTGTCTCCACGCATTCTCCCAGGAGAGAGCGAGCCTGCTCAGCCATAAAGGGATGATCATGGGTGTACTTGCCGGAGACGAACTCCTCGATGATCCGCTCGATGTTATGGTCGTCGCACTTGCCCGCCAGTATGCGACGGACCAGGACCTTCATCTGCTCCAGGGCTTTTCTGGCCTCCTCCGCCAGGACCAGGGTCTTGTCGTCCATCTCGTCTATCTTCTTCTTCTCCACCACCTTCAGCAGGGAGGTGGCCGGATATACGGAGGTCTGATCCCCCAGCTGGGGGTCCACCGGACCCATGGCTGCGTTGGGGTCCATGATTATCTCGTCCACGGCCAGGGCGATGAGGGTGCCGCCGGACATGGCGTAGTGGGGGATGATCACCGTCTTCCTGGCCGGATGCTGCTTCAAGGCCAGAGCTATCTGGGTTGCCGCCAGGGCCAGGCCGCCGGGGGTGTGGAGGATTATATCTATGGGCACGTTCGGGGGAGTGGTGCGAATGGCTCTCACCACCACCTCGCTGTCGTCGATATCGATGTACCTGGCCAGGGGTATGCCAAGGAAGCTGATGGTCTCCTGCCGGTGGATGAGGGTTATGACGTTGGAGCCCCTCTTCTTCCCCAGCTTCACCAGCAGTCGCTTTCTTCCCATCTGCAGGGCATTTCGCTGCAACATGGGGATAAAAAACAGGATGAAGAAGAGGAGTATCCAGATGTTGTTGAGCACAATATCCAGTATCGGTGAGACGGTAGAATCTGCCAGAAAGACCACCCAGCCGAATTAAAATATTGAGATGATCGTAATTAAAGCTTTGCGAGCGGCATACCAGGGCCTCGATCCGCCTGAGGGTCACACAGTGCGATCATCAAAAGGGAGGCCGGACCGGCTTTGCGCTCTAGATGGGAGAGACTCCGTCCTCTGCCGGCCAGGGTGGCCCCCGGGCAGAGGAGGGGAGCATTTGAAGAGCTCCAGGGAGCCATCTGGAGACGCGCTGCCCTGCAGGAGACATGACCGGGAAGTTCGAGGGACCCGGATGGATGGCCGCTTTGATCTGAAGAGCAGCCTTTGTCGCAAAATTAAATATCAATTTTTATATACATGTTGAATTAATCAGTTTGAGGGCATGGAGCACTCATCAATTCTAATTTCAATGATCCGCAAGATAATCGCCTCATGCATTTGGATTATGAAGATTGATTAATTTAAAATTTTTAATTGCAATCATTTCAAGGGTAAAATTTAAGCGTAAGACAGAAGAAATATATATGGGCAAGATATCTTTAGAGTGAAATTTCCGTAATTGGATAGGAAAGGGGAGTTCGAATGAGTCTGGAGAAAGAGATCAGAAAAGGACTGGCGGCACTTTCGCTGGTCATGGCCGTCCTCATGATGCTGTGTCCTTTGAGTGCGGCCGATGATGCAAACAACGATACCGCAGAGGTATCCGACGCTGGAGGGCTCGCTCTCCAGAACGTATCTGCCGTTGATAACTGCCCCGACGAGGTCAATCCCGCGGTGATGGATCAGGACTCGCCCCAGGTGAACAACGGAGTGCCCAGAAACAGCCTGTGGCAGTCCTTCACCGCCGGGGAGTCCGGGATGCTGAGCGAGATCGACGTCAGCCTGGCCGGGAACGACAGCACCACGGTGACGGTCAAGCTGGAGCTGTACGAGGGAGAGGGCACCGCCGGAAAGTTCCTGCAGAGCCAGACGGCAGAGCTGGAGAACCAGGCCCTGGGAAGCTGGAACTACATACGCCTGGACCTCCCGGTGACGGTGACCAATGGCACCAAGTATACCCTTCGCCTGGTGGCCGACCGGAACCTGAACTTCAGGGCCAACAGCAACGCCTACGCCGGCGGGATAGCCAGCGAGGGCGACCCGGTGAACTTCGACTGGGCTTTTCGCACCTTCGTCAAGCCTGACTCGGACGGCGACGGCATCGGGGACGGCTGCGACAACTGTCCACAGGTCCCCAACCGGGAGCAGATGGACGTAGACCAGGACGGAGTGGGGGAGGCCTGCGACAACTGCCCGGCCATACAAAACGCGGACCAGAAGGACGTTGACGGCGACGGGCTGGGAGACGTCTGCGACAACTGTCCAAAGCAGGCCAATCCCAGCCAGAACGACACCGACTCCGATGCAATCGGTGACGCCTGCGACAACTGTCTGCAGATCCCCAACCCCGAGCAGAAGGATGGAGACGGGGACGACGTGGGCGACG
The DNA here is from genome assembly GCA_013415595.1 of Methanosarcinales archaeon. Classification (GTDB taxonomy): domain Archaea; phylum Halobacteriota; class Methanosarcinia; order Methanotrichales; family Methanotrichaceae; genus JAAEEW01. The sequence goes on from JAAEEW010000062.1 coordinate 2,290, forward strand.
ATTGCGACAACTGCATAGCGACCAGGAATCCTGACCAGAAGGATTCGGACTCCGACGGACTGGGCGACCTGTGCGATAACTGCCCGGAGGTTCCCAACGCCGACCAGAACGACACTGACGCCGACGGGCTGGGGAACAAATGCGACAACTGTCTGATGGTCAAGAATGCTGACCAGGCGGATGCCGACTCAGACGGGCTGGGAGACGTCTGCGACAACTGCCCCCAGGTGGTCAATCCCGACCAGAACGACACCGATGAAGATGGAGTTGGAGACCTGGCCGACAACTGCCTGAACGTCTCCAATGCCGACCAGAAGGATTCAGATTCAGACGGACTGGGAGACAAGTGCGACAACTGCCCCCAGGTGGCCAATCTAGACCAGAACGACACCGATGACGACGGAGTGGGCGACGTCTGCGACAACTGCCTGGATATCGCCAACAACGACCAGAAGGACGTCGACCGGGACACGGTGGCCGATGTCTGCGACAACTGCCCGGAGGTGGCCAATCTAGACCAGAACGACACCGATGACGACGGGCTGGGAGACAAATGCGACAACTGCCCGGAGGCCATAAACCCGGAGCAGGAAGACGGGGACTTGGATAAGGTGGGCGACGTCTGCGACAACTGCCCGGAGGCTGCCAACCGGGACCAGAAGGACATAGACCAGGACAGCCTGGGCGACGTCTGCGATAACTGCCCCCAGATCTCCAACCTGGACCAAAACGACACTGACGCCGACGGAGTGGGCGACGTCTGCGACAACTGCCCCGCCCTCGACAATTCCGACCAGAGGGACTCCGATCGTGACCTGGTGGGAGACCTGTGCGACAACTGTCCCTCCAGGGCCAATGCCGACCAGAGAGACAGCGACGCCGACGGTCTCGGTGACGCCTGCGACAACTGCCCCCAGGTACCCAACGCCGACCAGAACGACAGCGATGACGACGGAATAGGGGATGCCTGCGACAATTGCATTGAGCTGGCCAACTCCGACCAGGCGGACACCGACCGGGACGGGCTGGGAGATAAATGCGACAACTGCAAGTCAGTCCCCAACCCGGACCAATCCGACCGGGACCAGGACAGGGTGGGAGACCTCTGCGACATCTGCCCCACTCTGTCCAACCGGGACCAGAAGGACATAGACCAGGACGGGGTGGGAGACCTCTGCGACAACTGTCTGCAGACCGTCAACCCCAGCCAGAACGACAGCGATGACGACGGAATAGGGGATGCCTGCGACAACTGTCCGCTGGCGGCCAACTCCGACCAGAACGACACCGACCTGGACGGGGTGGGCAACCTGTGTGATAACTGCCTGATGGTCAAGAACCAGGACCAGATGGACAGCGATGGCGACGGGGTGGGCGACGCCTGCGCCGTTTTGGCCTATGTGGACATCGACCCCGACGGATGCCCGAGCAGCCTCTCCCTGGCCGGAAAGGGGCTGGTCACCGTGGCTATCATGGGCAGCGACGAGCTGGACGTGATGGCCATCGATCCCCGCACGGTCCGGCTGAGCCGGGCGGACGTGAGCGGCCAGGTGGAGCCCACCATCACCTGGAGCTATCAGGACCTGGGCCAGCCGGTGCTGGACAGGGAGTGCGGCTGCGAGAGCCTGCCCCCGGATGGAAAGACCGATCTGCTGCTGCAGTTCTACGAGGAGGCCATCGTGGGGGCCCTGGACCTGGAGAGGGTGGCGGGAGGAACCATCCCCCTGCTCCTGAAGGGCAGCCTCAACGACAGGAATCAGCGGCGGGTGATCATGGGCCAGGACTGCGTCAAGGTTGACCGTTGAAGGAAAAAGACTGCCGGAGGGGGACAGGGGATTCACCCTTCCCCCTGGACCCCACCTCCGGCAATCGACCTCCCCTCTTCTCTATCATTTTTCGTCGCTGAAAAAGCCTTTAAAAAGATAACTCTCAAGCACCAGCGGAGCAAAAGATGGAGCCGACCGAGGGCATGACCGTCATCCATAGTTTGCAAAGCCTTGAGTGGATGGAGCCGGGAATGCAGCTCTTCTCCTTCCTGGGAACCCTGGAGTTCTACCTGATCTTCATGCCTGCCCTGTACTGGTGCGTGGACGCCAGGCTGGGGCTGAGGGTGGCACTGGTCCTGGTCCTGGGAAAGGGGATGACCGACGCCCTGAAGCTGGCCTTCCACAGCCCCCGCCCCTACTGGGTCAGCCCTCAGGTGAAGGCCCTGAGCAGCTACCCCAGCTTCGCCATGCCCTCCGGCCATGCAGAGGACGCGGTGGCGGTCTGGGGGATGGTGGCCCGGGGAAAGTGGAAGCGTTCCCGGGCCATAGTGGCAGCCCTGGTCGGCCTGATCGGGCTAATCGGCATCTCCCGCATCTACCTGGGAGTCCACTTCCCCGCAGACGTCCTGGCGGGCTATGCCCTGGGGGCAGCGGTCCTGGCGGCATTCCTGCTGCTGGAGGGGCGGGCGGCGGCCTGGATGGCCTCCCGGGGGCTGGCAGCCCAGATCCTGGCCTCCTTCCTGGCCTCCCTGGCCCTGCTCTCCTTGAGCTTCCTGGCCCTGGCCGGGCTGGAGGGCTGGCAGATGCCGGCGGCCTGGGAGGCCCGGGCCCTGGCCAGCTCCGGCGAGGCCATCGATCCCCTGAACCCGAGAGAGGCCTTTGCCTCTGGGGGAATGCTCTTTGGCGTGGCCCTGGGAGCCCTACTTCTCCGCCGCCGAGGCCAGGTCTCTACCGCGGGCCGGATCAGGACCAAGGCGGCCCGCTACCTGCTGGGAATGGCCGGGCTGCTCATCATCTGGTACGGCTCGGGGGCCATCATGGACGGCCAGGGCCCGGCTGCCTGGGCCCTCATTTATCTGCGCTCCTTCCTGGCCGGGGCCTGGGTGGCAGCCGGAGCGCCTGAGCTCTTCAGGAGGATGGGGCTGGCCGGGACAGGGGATGATGGTGATGAACAAAATGGGGGGCAATGGGGACTGACGAGAGCGAAGGGGATGAAGGGAAAGGATGAGAGTGAATGGGAACGATGAGAATGAAAGGGATGATTGGGGGGGAGTTGACCGCCCTGCCTGGCCTGCATGGCGGAGCCAGCCTGCAGACGGCGTTTCAGACGGCTTTCGGACCATCCTCATCCCCACATGTAGACCGGCAGGGCCAGCAGGAAGGTAGGCACCGCCACCAGGGCCCATATCCGGGGGCTTCCCCGGTAAATCTTCCGGCCGTCCAGGGGCCCTGCCGGTATCAGGTTGAAGGCGGCCAGGGTCAGGTTGATGAAGAAGGCGAAGTAGGCGGCGTTGATGGAGAGATCGCTGGTCAGGACGCCGCTCAAGAGCAGCATAAGGAAGAAGACCATGAGGGCGATGTTGGTCAGCGGCCCGGCCAGGGATATCCACAGCAGATGCCGGGCGACGCTTTGCTCCGTCGTTTGCGCCGGCTCTCCCTGGCCCGGCCAGGGATTCTGTGCGGAGGTCAGAAAGCTCCTCTGGCGTATCACCACCGCCCCGGGGGCGGCGATTATGAATCCCATCAGGGCCATGGCGATGATGACGATCAGCCCCACCCGGTTGGCCTGGTACTCTGCCCAGTAGCCGTAATGCTGGGCCACGAACTTGTGGGCCAGCTCGTGCAGCAGAAACCCGCTTCCCACCGCCAGGGCGGAGATGAGGAAGATCTCGGCGCCGGGAACCGACCGCTGGCCCATTATGGCAAAGGCGATGGTAAGAGAAGCCAGGGACAGCAGGAGATCGAGAACCTCCGTCGATCCCAGTCGATTTGAATAGACCATTGAACACCTGTTTTAAAAGGGACTGATATATAATTTGCTGATGGCCGATTGGGGCCCCGGCTGGAGTCGTCCCCCATGAGGCCGACCAGAGACTGCCGGGACCCAAACAGGCGGCGAGATAGCCTGTGGGGGTCAATCCCCCGTCTGACCGTCGGAGAGGGAGAGCTGGTAGCTCACCTCGGTTATCATACTTCCCCACAGCCGGTGAGTGACCTCTTCGGTCTTGACGAAGCCCAGGGATTGGTACAGCCCGGTGGCGGCGGCCAGGATGTCCACGGTCCACAGGAAGACCGAGGAGTAGCCGGCTGCCCGGCAGAATTGCACTGCCTCCTTCACCAGATGCCGGCCCAGGCCGCAGCCCCTATGCCCCGGATCGAGAAGCAGCCAGCGCAGCTGGGCCTCGTCCTCGGAGAACTGGACCACGGCTGCCGATCCCACGATGCGCCCCTCCTGCTCCACGATCCAGATCTGCTCCCGGGGGGTGTGGGACATGGCAAAGCTGGACAGGGGGACGGCCACGTAGGCGTCGAAGGTGTGGTCCCAGCCCTGCTCCCGGCCGTAGATGGAGCCGTGCAGGTAGGTGATATAGCCCACGTCCCCGGGACGAAGGTCGTGGCGGATGGTGACGGGACGGTCGAAATCGCGATTGTTGAGTCTCATGCGCTCGCCAGGATGAACCTCTTGAGGAAATCTTGCGGCTCTTTTTGTGGCCCCTGACAGGGGCCGAAAAGGCCGGGAGTCACTCCGCCTCCGCCGTCTGGCACACTTCCGTGCTCACGAACCTGTCCCCCTCTCGCCTCATCTCGCACACCAGCTTTCCGTCGACGATTCTCAGGATGCGGTCCGTCTTCTCCGCCAGCTCGGTGTCGTGGGTGACCAGGATGAAGGTCTGGTTGATCTTCTTGTTCAGCTTTCGCAACAGGTCGTAGATCAGGTCGGAGGTCTTGGTGTCCAGGTTCCCGGTCAGCTCGTCCCCGATGACCACCGAGGGGTGGTTGGCCAGGGCCCGGGCCACCGCCACCCGCTGATTCTGGCCGCCGCTGAGCTGGTTTGGCCTGCTGTTGATGCGGTCGCCCAGGCCCACGTCCTCCAGGAACTGCAGAGCCGTGGCCCTGGCCTCCTCCTTCTTGACCCCGGCGATCAGCATGGGCATCATCACGTTCTCCAGGGCGGTGAACTCCGGCAGGAGGTGGTGGTACTGGAAGACGAAGCCCAGCTCCCGGTTCCTGAGCCTTGCCCGCTCGTCGGCGCTGATCTGGGTGATGTCGATCCCCTTCAGCAGGATCTTGCCGCTGGTGGGGGTGTCCAGCAGGCCGATCATGTTCAGAAGGGTGGACTTGCCGCTGCCGCTGGGGCCGACGATGGCCAGAAACTCCCCCTCCTCGATGACCAGGTTGATGTTGTCCAGAGCCTTGACGTCCACCCCGCCCCTGTACACCTTGAACAGGTTCACTATCTCGATGATGTGGTTGTTATTCCACACCCCTGCTTCGTCAATCCGATGTTTCACTGGCTATTCTCCTCCTTTTCCGGTCCACCCGCCGTCCTTGTGCCTGCCCCCGGAATCGTCCATATAGCGCCCTCTTCCACCCCTCTTCCGGCCCGGCCCGGGCCCGGCTGTGGCGTTCTTGAACTCCAATCACCTTTTAATTTTGCGATTCTCAGATTCTCATTTCCTTCTATCATTTCCTCAGCGGTCACGGAAAAGGCGGACCTCTTTACTCCGTGGCGATGGCCGCCACCGGGTCCAGCCGGGAGGCCTTGTAAGCCGGATAGACCCCGGCGGCCAGGTTGACCAGGATGGCGAAGCCCACGGCGTAGACGAAGACCTCCTGGGTGAGGGTCACCGTCATCCGGGAGACCATGTAGATGTCGCTTGGCATCTCGATGGGGTAGGCCTCGATCAGCCTGGCCACGATGTAGGCCATCAAGCACCCCAGCAGGGCGGCCGGAGGAGCCTGAATCACGCTCTCGGTGAGGAATATCTGCACGATGGACCGGCCTGTGGTCCCCATGGCCATCAGGATTCCTATCTCCTTGGTCCTGCGGCTGACGATCATGATCATGGCGTTGGCCACCCCGAAGCCGGCGATGACGAAGACCAGGAAGTAGAAGATGTACATGATGGCCTTCTGGGTGTCCAGCAGCTCCAGGGTATCCCGGCTCTGGTCCTGCCAGCTCTTCACGTCGTAGCTGGTGCGGGCGTTCAGGTCATCGGTTATGGACGGAGCGGCATAGATGTCGCCCAGACGCACCCCCACCTGGGAGACCACGTCCCCCTGGTCCATCAGATCCTGGGCGGCCTCCAGCGGCAGGTAGACCAGCGACTCATCTGAGCCGGTGCCGGTCTGGATCAGGCCCACCACCTCCAGCTTGAGGGAACGGTTCATGCGGATGAGATAGAAGTCGTCTCCCGGCTTGACCTCCAGCTCCTCCGCCAGCTTTGTCCCCAGGATGGCCGAGTGCTTCTTGAAGACCAGGTCCAGGTAGTCGCCCTCCACCACGTCCTCCTGCACATGCATCAGGGGGTCCTCTTGTGCCGGGTCCGCCCCGACGAAGGAGACCCCCCTCACCTCGTCCTTGTACTTGGCCCCGGCCTTGCCCAGCAGCCGGGGAGAGACCGCCTGCACATCCGGATAATCCCACACCGTGGAAGAGAGAGTGCGGTACAGGCTGATGTAGTCCTCGTTTTCCTTGGAGGAGATGATGATGTGGGGGTTGTTCTCCACCGTGCTCTTGATTATCTCCCCCCGGTAGCCCTCCATCAGCCCCATCATGAGAACGATGACGGCCACGGCCAACGCCACGGACATGACGGTGAATAGCACCATCTTGGGGTTGGAGACCATGTGCTTGCGGGCCACTGTGAACTCAAACACCAGAAATCACCCCTTCAGGGCCTCCACCGGGTCCAGCTTCGACGCCCGGTAGGCCGGATAACCGCCGGCTGCGATGCTCAACGCCATGGCCAGCAAGGTGAAGGTCACGAAGTCCCAGGGATTGATCAGCACCGGCAAGGGCATCATCTCCCCGGTGGGCGACTGAAGCTCGACCCCCATCAGCTTCAAAGAGACGGCCAGGCCGATTATGCATCCCAGAATCCCGCCGAGGAGTCCCAAGAGGCCGCTCTCCAGGAGGAATATGCGGCGAATCTGGCCCCGGTTGGCCCCCTCGGCCATGAGCATTCCGATCTCCCGGGTCTTCTCCAGAACCAGCATGTTCATCACGTTGGCGATGCCGAAGGTGGCTATGACCATGATCAGCAGCATGGTTATCATGTTCTGGGCCTTCTCCAGGGCCAGCGTCCTCACTATCTCCGGGAAGAGCTGCTGCCAGCCCTTGACCTCGTAGCCGTTGCCGGTGAGGGATGAGGCCACCTCCTCCGCCAGGAAGGGGTCCTCCAGCTTGATGTTGATGCTGTTGATGACGTCGCCCTCCCCCAGAAACTCCCGGGCGGTGTCCAGAGATACGTAGGTAATGCCCTCGTCCACCGGCGGAAAGCCGGTATCGAAGATGCCCGCCACCACCAGGTTCATGGTCTTGGCATCGGGAAAGCTGACCTGCAGGGTGTAGCCCTTCTTGACCTCCAGCCTGTCCGCCAGGGCCTGGCCCATGACCACCCTCTTTCCCCCCAGAACGGAGTTGAACTCCCCGTGGACCATGTCCTGGCTCAACTTGCTGATCTTGTCCGCCTCCTCCGGGTCCACCCCCATCATGGCCACGTTCTCCACCTTGTCCTTGTAGGCAAAGGTGGCCTGAGAGCTCAGGGTGGGGGAGACGGCGATTACCCCCGGCAGCAGCCAGACGGCGTCCACCACGTTTCGGTAGAGGTGGATGTACTGCTCCCCCTCCTCCGGGCTGACGGTGACGTGGGGAAGGTTGTTGAACAGGATGTCGAAGATGAACTGCTGAAATCCGTTTTGTATGGAGATGATAACGATGGAGATTCCCACCGCCAGGGCCACTGCGGCCGTGGAAAGCGCGGTCTGCCGCCTTCTGTAGGTGATGTGCTTGAGCACGATGGTGCTCTCAAAGGCTGGGAAGGGGCTTCTGGACACCGATAGACCTCTCCCTGGCCTTTTTGCACTCATTTGTTATAAATTACCCCCTGGAGGCAGTCAGCTTCGCATGGCCTCGATGGGGTCCAGCCGGCTGGCCCGGCGGGCGGGGTACAGCCCGGCAGCCAGGCTCAGGATCAGGGCGAAGGTGAGGTAGGCGGCCAGGTCCTGCAGGCCGATCAGGAAGGGCAGGTTGATGGTCTGGCCTGCCGGGGAGGAGAAGGCCAGGTTCAGGCTGTTGAGGTACAGGGAGGAGACGTATCCCAGGAGACAGCCCAGCAGCCCGCCGGAAAGCCCCAGAATGCCGCTTTCCAGCAAAAAAAGCCTGAGCACCTGGCGGGAGCTGGCTCCCATGGACATCAGCATCCCTATCTCTCCGGTCTTCTCCAGCACCAGCATGTTCATCACGTTGGCGATGCCAAAGGCGGAGATGATCAGGATCAGGGACATGATCAGGCTGTTGGATACGCTCTCCAGGCGGATGGTCCTCAGAATCTCCGGAAATAAGCGCTGCCAGCTATCGGCCCGGTAACCCTGGGACCTTATCCGGGCCACCAGGGAATCGGCCTGGTAGATGTCCTGCAGCTTGACCTGGATCTCGGTCACTACGTCGCCCTCCCCCACAAACTCCCGGGCCGTCTCCAGCGACACGAAGGCCAGCTCGTCCCATTCAACACCGGTATCGAATATTCCGCAGACCACCAGGTTCATGGAGTGGGCATCGGGAAAGCTGGCTTCCAGGCCGTCGCCCAGCTTGAGGTCCAGATCCTCTGCCACCTCCTTGCTGATCACTATCCTTAGCCCTCCCTGGATGGAGTCCAGGTCTCCGGCCAGCATGGACTGGCTGCCGATGCCCGACATCCTGTCCAGCTCCCTGGGAAGGGTCCCGCAGAGGGCCACGTTTTGCACGCCGTCCTCGTGGGAGAGGGTGGCGGCGGAGATGAGCATGGGGGAGACGGCGATTACCCCGGAGGTGGCCTGCAGGCTCTCCACCAGGGTGCGGTACAGGTAGATGTAGTCCTCTCCGTCCTTGGGGCTGATCACCACGTGGGGGACCATCTTGAAGACGATGCTCAGGAGCACCTCCTCGAAGCCGTTGATGGAGGCCCGGGAGATGATGGTGAAGGCCACGGCCAGCGTCACTGCCCCCACCGCCAGAAGTGTCTGCCGCCTCCTGGATTTGATGTGCCTCATGGCCACGAAGAGCTCGAACCGGGAATTCATTTAAGGACCAGAATATCATCCCATCCATCCTTGATCAGGCTTTCCGGCGGATTTCAGGGTTAATTTTAAACCTGATCGGATCGTTGGCCTCTAATTACAGGGAATTCCTATGAGGTCGCCAATCTCGCTCCTAATTATAGTGCTGGCCGCTCTGGCAGGCCTTGCCCAGGCCCAGGATATTGCAGACATCTACTCCAACCTCGAATCCTGCGACGTGACCGTCAGCGGAGATGTGGCTGATAGCACCCTCAACCTCCAGCTATCCTTTGAAGGCAAGGTCATCCAGACCAGAAGCATCGCCCTGGACGGGCCCGGGACCTGGGTGGCCACCTGGAGCAAGTTTGAGGCCCAGGAAGGCTCCTACCAGGTTTGCGCTGCCCTGGCCAGGGATGGGGAGCAGGTGGCCCAGTCCTGTTATGCCTTCTCCTACGGCGGCCGGGTCCCGGTGAGGTTCGACGTCCGGGACTTCCAGGCCGACTCCCGGGGCATACACATGACCATAGCCGCCCGGGACCCCACCATCGTGGACATGGACTACATGCTCATCTCCGGCAACAAGGTGCTCTACCTGGGCCGGGAGGAGGCCTACGCCATCACCGGCGGCTCTTACTCCCCGGTGCTCATGATATGGGAGTGGAAGCAGCTCCTGGATAACGGCCGCCGCTACGCCGGCCGGGTGAAGATCACCGAGCTCAGCCACGGCCAGACCAGGGCGTTCATGACCGATTTCGTCGCGAAGGACGACGCCCGCATCACCGAGACCTACGAGGACGAGATGGGGGCCAGCGCCACGGTCCTTGGCAGCTCCCGGGTGCCCTTTGAGGGCAAGCTGAGGTTCGTCCTCTTCCATAACGGAACTGAGCTTGACTCCATCGAGAAGAAGACTCCGGTTTTACTGGTGGACGACGACGAGACGGTGGAGATCTCCTGGAACGAGACCCTGGACCCGGGAATTTACCGCCTCCAGGTCCTCCTCATGGGGAACAACGACGACCTTCTGGACATGAGGGAGACGGTCATCGAGGCAGAGGAGATGGCCAGGCCGGCGCCGGCGGCCGAGCCGGAGGAGGAGAGCCCCATGCCTGTCGGCGCTGCCGCCCTGGCGTTGCTGGTCCTGGCCCTGGCCAGGGGAAGGCGCCGCAGCCAGGCTTAAGGGCCTGAGCCCGGGAATTTTTCTGTTCCGGGGAAGCGGGGATTTTCATCGTCCAGAGATCCCGGATCTTTGGTGCCTGCCTCCTGCTGCCGGCAGCCAAAGCGGCAGGGAAGGGGCCCAGGGAGAGATCCGCCGGGGGGCTCGTTCCAGACCATGCCGCTGCTGCATCACGTTTCCTGTGTTTTTCAGCAAACCTGATAAGCCAAGGCAGCCAAAGGCCGGATCATGAGATGGAGATATAAACTGACCATTCTGACCCTGATTATCCTCTTATCCCTAACTCTACAGGCCTCCGCCGGATGCGGAAGGTGGGTGGTTCGTGAGACCACGGACTACCTGGACGACCCCCTGTTCAACGCCCTGGCCGAGCCCTCAGACGGCCAGGAGGAAACGGCGGCCGAGGAGGCCGGGGCTGAAGGCCAGCAGGCCGAAATCCAGGAGCAGAACCTGACCGACCAGAAGCCTGCGGTGGACCTCTCCGGCAAATGGATGATAGGCTTGAACGGCTCGTCCACCGGCTCTCTGGACCTGATAATGATCAACTCCGGCAGCAGCGTCTCCGGCTACGGCAACCTGACCGAATCCGGCTCGGTCTACGCCGTGACCGCCAGGGGCACTCTGACAGAGCCCGACCTCACCCTGGAGATAAGGCCGGTTACCAACGGCGATGCTTACAACGCCGTCCGTCTGTTCCAGCTGAAGTTGGCCCTGGCCGGGCAGAGCCTGGCCGGAACGTACCAGATCTATCAGTCCGAGGAGCTGGTGGGAAGGGGCAACGCCACGGCCACCAGGAACGGTTAGAGAAGCATGCCAGGCGAAAAAATCTGATCCGGCGAGGGCCTGCCCCGGCCCTCTAACGACCTATTTTTTGCCTGCTGCCAGGCCTGCCGACAAAGATACTCATTTCCCATTCTCTCTTTTCCACTCCGACTGTAGAAATTAATGCAGATTCATGATTCCGGGAACGAATCGGGCCCGGCAGGGATTGGACCCGGACGGACAGGTCCCAAAACCACACTCTTACTAAGATTTATATGTCGCCACCCTCATAACTTAGCAACGGAGGGATTAAATGATAATGGTCACCCGCCAGGCGGCCTGCATTCTGGCACTGCTGATGGCAGCGACGTTCGTTCCGGCCCTTGCCCAGGATGAGGCTGATACGTATTCAGTATACAATGTGGATCAATACTTCCATTTGAAGCCAACTTATGATATTGATGAGTACCTCAAGACCAAGATGACTTATGATGTGGACCAGTACTTCAGGCTGAAGCCCACCTATGATGTGCAGAAATACTTCCACTTCAAGCCCACCTATGACGTAGAGCAGTACTTCAAGTTCAAGCCCACCTACGATGTGGAGCAGTACTTCAGGCTGAAGCCCACCTACGATGTGCAGAACTACTACCACTTCAAGCCCACCTACGACCTTCGAAAGACGGTGAAGCCCACTTACGACATCCAGAAGTACTCCAACGTCAGGCCGCCATACAACGCGGTGGCCAGCACGCCGGCTCAGTGAATTTAAGTTTTTGCAAACTAAAGAGAAACGAAGTTTGGTTTTGGAAAAATTAGATCTGAGCTGGCTGAACCGCCAGCTTCAGATATACTTTTGCACCTTGGACTTCAGGGCTGGCTTGGGGTAGGCTCCCACGATGCGATCGACCAGCTTGCCGCCTTTGAAGACCAGCATTGTGGGTATGGCCGATATTCCATACTTGCTGGAGGTCTGGAAGTTCTCGTCCACGTTCAGCTTTCCGAAGACCACTTTGCCGCTGAGCTCCCGGGCCAGCTCGTCAATTGTTGGGGCCACTGACCGACAGGGACCGCACCACTCCGCCCAGCAGTCCACGATGAGGAGAGGATACTGCTTGACCGCGGCATCCATGGAGCCGTCTGTAAGGACCACAGGCTTGCTGGGATACTCAACCTTCAAGTCCTTGGTAGAATCGCTCATCATCTTCTCCAGCTTTTTCTTCCTTATTTCTTCGAGTTCATCCAAACTCATTCCTCCAACCGGTTTTTAGCCTTAATAATGAGAGATTTGAAATGATCGAGGTTCACGGGCATGATCTCGCAGGTGAGGAGGGTGTAGTCGAAGAACTCCATCAGGGCATCCTCCCGGCTCCTGGCGTCGCCCAGTGTGTCCAGGTACACCGAGCCCTTGAAGGACCCCAGCTCCATCCTGGCCTCCTCCTGGGTCCAGTTAAGGCGGCGAAACATATCCCGCCAGCAGTCCAGCCAGCCCGGGGAGAGGTAAAAGTAAAGGCCCTTCTCTGCCCGGCGCTCCACCTCCCGGCGGGTGATCAGGGCGTCCACGCAGTTCTGGCAGTCCAGCAAGGCCGCACGGTAGGGCGACAACAACTCCTCCATCCGGGGATGACAGGCCCCGTAGGCCACTATGATCTTCCGGTCCCTGCACCTCTCCAGCTCTCGCTTCAGCTCCGAGGACAGCTCGTCGAAGTCCACGTGCAGCCCCGGATCGAGGTACCGACATTGCACCGAGAAGTCCAGGTCCGAAACCACCCTCTCTACCTCGTCTCTGAAGACTCCGCAGGAGATCAAAGCGTACATTGGCATCCCGTCATTATGGCCATATCTTATATTATTATCTGGAGCAGCAAGCTTTACATAAATTTCAAAGCTGTTCCCCGGCCTGATTTCCTTGCTTTCTCGTAGACCACGGTGGCTGTGGCCACGTCCTGGATGGCCAGGCCGGTGGAGTCGAAGATGGTTATCTCCCGGTCGTCCTCCCGGCCCGAGATCTTCCCCGCCACCACCTCGCCGATCTGGCCATGGATCTGAGACTGCAGGTAGGTCCCCTGGGAGATGGGGACGTTGACCTCTCCGGAGTGGACCGCCTGGACCATATCGTCCACCACCACCCTGGACCGGCAGAGCAAAGCTGCCTCCAGCTCCTCCTTGCCTTTGGCGTCGGCCCCGATGGCGTTGATGTGAGTTCCGTCCTCGATCCATTCCGATCGCACCAGGGGGGTTCGCGAGGGGGTGGTGGTCACCAGGACGTCACAGCGGCAGGCCTCCTGGATATCGGTGGTGAGGACGTACTCGCAGTCCAGGATTGGGCGGCATTCCCGCTCGAAGTCCCGGCATCGCTGCATGGAGACGTCCGCCACCCGCACCGTCTCCAGCTTCAGCACCCTGGACAGGGCCAGCAGCTGGGTCCGGGCCTGGGCTCCAGCCCCGACGAAGCCTGCCACCCGGGAGCCGGGCCGGGATAGCAACCGGGCCGCCACCCCTCCCGCCGCCCCCGTCCTCATGGCAGTGAGGTAGGTGGCCCCCATGGCCGCCAGGGGTGCCCCGGTGCTGGATGAGTTGAGGACCATCAGGGCCATGACGGTGGGCAGCCCGACCTCCGGATTGCCGGGATGGACGTTCACTATCTTGACCCCGGTCGATCCCCGCCCCTCCAGGTAGGCGGGCATGGTCCGCAGGTCCCCCTGGGGGTAGTAGAGGTAGGATTTGGGGGGCATCTGGGCCCGTCCCAGCCCGTGCTCCCTGAAGGCCTCCTCCACGGCCTGCATGGCCTCCTCCATGGTCAATAGCGATCTGACATCTTTTTCCGAAAGCCAGAGAATATCCAAAGCCGTCACCGATTCTAAATTTTTCTCCAAACGAGAAATACCCTTTGCCACAAACGCGAAAGGACTATCATCTCCGGCGACGACCTGGAGGACGATGGAATGCTACGACGTGGCGGTGGTGGGAGCCGGTCCGGCTGGAGCCATGGCCGCCCGCACCGCCGCCCGGGCCGGCGCCTCCACCGTGGTGCTGGAGGAGCACCGCAGCGTGGGGTTCCCGGTCCAGTGCGCCGGACTTCTGGGGGTAAAAGCCCTGGAGGAGGCGGACCTGCCCTCCGGCTCCTGGAGGATGGGGTCCCTGAGGGGAGCCACTGTCCATTCCCCGGGGGGATGTTTGCTGTCCTTCAAAGCCCGGTCCGTCCGGGCCTGGACGGTGGACCGCAGGCTCTTCGACCGGGCCATGGCCCTGGAGGCGGTCCGGGCTGGGGCCGAGCTGTGGCTGAGAGCCTCCGTTCGCTCCCGCCGGTTCGACGGCCAAAGCCTCCTGGAGCTGGGGGACGGCCGGACGGTCCGGGCCACAGTGGTGATCTCCGCCGAGGGGGTGAAGGCCCGCACCGCCCGGCTGGCAGGGATAGCTCCGCCGGAGATCATGCTCTCCGGAGCCCAGGTGGAGGTTCCTTTCTCCATCCAGGATCGGGAGATGGTGGAGGTCCACCTGGGGGCCGGGGGGGCCAGAGGCCTCTTTGGCTGGGTGATTCCCTGCGGCGACGGCTCGGCCAGGGTGGGACTATGCGCCCGGGAGAACGCCTGCCGCCATCTGCGAAAGTTTCTGGCCAGCCCCTCCATCTCCAGGCGCATGAAGGGCTCCCCCCTGAACCTCAACCTGGGGGGGCTGCCCCTGGGCCCTCCCCGGTCCACGGTGGCCCCGGGAATTCTGGCCGTGGGAGACGCCGCCGGCCAGGTCAAGCCCACCTCCGGAGGCGGGGTGTACCCCGGCCTGGTCTGTGCCCGGATAGCGGGAGAGGTGGCCGCAGCTGCCGCTGTGGAGCGTGACTGCAGTGAGAGTAGGCTTTCGGAGTACGAGGAGCGGTGGAGGCTGGCCATAGGCCGGGAGCTGTCTTTGGGGATGAGGCTGAACCGGGCCCTGTGCTCCATGACCGACGGGGATATGGACGAGCTGGTCAACCACCTGGCCTCCCGGGAGGACCTGATCCACAGCATCGAGGTTCTGGGGGATATCGACCGCCCCAGCGTCCTGGCAGCCCGGCTGATTCCCCGCCTGGGAGCAGGAGGCCTCCGGATGGCCGGAATCCTGGGACGGGCCTTCCTGAAGTGAGACGGGCTTGAGAAGGGCTCCTGAGGCGAGAAGGGCTGTTTGCAGAGGGATCTTTGCGATTTTTCAGTGACCTTGAGAATCTTTTTTTTCAGCTCAGCTCCACTGTGCTGTTGCCCATCTCGTCCTCGATGACGTTGATGGTGTTGTCGAACTGGCCCTGGACGTCGCTGATGTGGCTGATGGTGAATATCTGGGGGAAGCGGTCCTCCAGACGTCGCAGCATGTTTATCATCCGCTCCCGGTGCTCGATATCCTGGGATCCGAATACCTCGTCCAGGATCATGAAGGAGTAGCTGCCCTGGTCCTGGCCAAAGCGCATCAGGTACTCGCTGATGGCCACCCGCACGGATACGGCGATCATGTCTATCTCCCCGCCGGAGTAGCGGGAGATGGGGTAGTACTCCCCTCCGTCCTCCACCATGATGTTGAAGTCGTCGTCTATCTTCAGCAGGCTGTACTTGCCGGTCACCTCGTCCAGGATGCGGCCGGCGGAGGTGGCGATGTCGTCCCGGATCCTGATCAGCACCTGGTCCATGAACCGGTTAACCAGGCTGCGGGTGGACTCCACCACCTGCATCCTCTGGCCTAAAGAGGATAGCTGAGCCCGGCACTCTTTCCGGCGGGCCAGGTCTCCCTGCAGCCGGGCCTTGTCCCCCTGCAGCACCCCCAGACGGACCCGCCGCTCCGACGCGGCCTGGCGGGCCCCATCCAGGGCCGCCTCCGCCTCCAGCGCCTGCTGTCTGGCCGCCTGGTGCTGATCCGGGCTGTAGTCCAGGGATTGAAGCTTCTCTTTGTGCTCCTGCATATCCCGGTCCAGGGCTTCCAGGGCCTGCCGGGCCTCGGCCAGACGTTGCCGGGACTCTTCCTCCCCGGCCATGACCAGCCTGATCTGCTGGGCCCTGGACTCCGCCGGGGCCAGGGACCGCATCTCCTCGCTGTGCAGGTCGTGCTCCCGGGGATCGAAGCCCAGGGAGGCCACCTCCCCCCCCAGATCCCGGCAGGAGGCCTTCAATCCCTCCAGGTCCTCCCTCTGTGCGGCGGCGGCCTTCTCCAGATCCGGGATCTCCTGCACCCGTCTGCTCAGGTAGGAGTGCCGGTCGTGGGCGGGAGAGAGCTCCCGGATCCTGTCCCGACAGGCCTGGTACCCGGACTCCTGGTAGCCCAGGCTTTGCATCTCCGCCTTCAGCCCGGACGCGGCCGCCTCCACCTCCCGGGAGGTTCTGACCAGGTCCTCCAGCTCCTGCTCTCGATCTGGAAGCGACCGGACCTTCTCCCGTAAAAGATTGTGCTCTGCCAGCAGGGGCTGGAGATCCGCCATCTCTCTTTGCAGGCGGGAGTGGTGCGACTGGTCGTAGCTGAACTGGCCGAGACCTGACTCCCTGGATCCCAGCTCTCCCAGCTCGGCCTCCACCTCCCTCATCTGCCCATCGATTCCCCTCATGCCGGCCAGCAGCTCCGCCCGCCTGGCTTTGTGAGCGTTCAGCCGGTCGAAGTCGGCCTTGAGGCCGGAGCGGGCCCCGGAGACGGCATCCAGCCGGGCCCGCACCTCCTCGGCCTGAGAATTCAGCCCGGCCATGGACTCCCGGGCAAGGGCCGCCTGGGACTCGTACTTCTCCACCAGCAGGCCGTGCTGCTCCTTCAGCGGACGCTCGCAGGTGGGGCAGTTGCTCTCCGAGCCCAGATCCCGGATGCGCTTGAGGTTGATTTGAGAGTCCACCAGCCGGGACTGGCATAGGCTGATCCGGCCCTTCAGGTCGGAGTGCTCATCTGCCAGTGACGAGCCCAGGCGGTCCAGCTCCCGGTCCTTTTGCAGGAGTTCGGCCTCCCTGGCCTCCAGGTCGCCCAGGCCGGAATGCTCCTCCTGCAGGACGGTTCGCTGGGATAGCAGCCGCTCTTTCCGGGCCAGGACCGCCTCTCTGCGGGAGAGCAGAGCTTCCAGATCCTTCTGCCGTTCCCGGAGCTGGGACTGCTCCTCCAGCTCCCGGCCCAGGGCCTCCAGGCGCTGCAGCCGGGGAGATATCGGCCTGAGCCTCTCCAGAGCCGCCTTCAGCTCTCCGATCAG
>JAAEEW010000063.1 GCA_013415595.1 Methanosarcinales archaeon
CTCGATTCCTAGAATACGTGCCCCACTAAGCGTGCACATCATAAATACCTGTCTGTCATCGCGGAGGAGGTGCTTGGATATGAGCTCCATCTCCCGGAACATGTCGGGAGAGTTGAGCATGACGTTGTCTGTCCCCACCCCCACTACCAGCCCCAGCTCCATCATGGATTTGACGTCCGGCAGGCCTGAACCGGTGGCCAGGTTGGAGCGGGGGCAGACCACCACCGACGCCCGGGTGGAGGCCACCCTCTCCAGATCGGACCGGGTGGCCCTGGACAGGTGCACCAGGACGTCCGGATCCAGGCGGAGAGCGTCCAGGATGTCGTCCCGGCCTGCCTCCCCGGCGTGGATGGCCACCTTCTTTCCCGTCCTCCGGGCCTCCTGCACCAGGGACTCTATCCAGGCTGGGAGGAGGTCTCGGGTGCTGCTGATGCCCAGGCCCCAGCAGGCGGGGTGGACCGGTGGGGACGGAGGGGCCGCTCCCTCAGGCCCGCCGGGGCCGGGGTCCAGGCAGGAGTCGGGCCGGCCGAAGATGCGGGGGATGAGGGGGACTCCCCTCAGCGCCTCCTGCAGGGCTGACACGCCCTCCGGCCCCCCCTCCCGGAAATCGGCGAAGGCGCAGGTCCCGGTGGCCACCATCAGCTCCAGGCTGCTCCTCATCCCCTCCACCAGCGCCTCTCGGGGCGTCCTGGCCAGCGCCCGGTGCTTCAGGCCCCCGGGGCCCACCAGCTCCTGCAGAGAGGTCAGGGGAGGGTCCTTGACCACCGAGTCGCCGACGTGGGTGTGGGCGTTGACGAAGCAGGGGCAGATTATGCCCTCCAGGGAGGCCTCCGCCGAACCCTCCCCGATCTCGGCGATGACGCCGTCCCGGATGACCAGGTAGCCCTCCAGGATCTCCATCTCCTCTCCCTGGATGATGGTCCCCGAGAGCACAGTCTCCCGGCCCCTGGAGTTCCCGGGGCCGCCGGAGACGCATAGTTCCCTGGCCAAAGGCTCGCCCCCAGGGACGGGCGCCGGGCCCCATTCAGGCGCGCTTCCCTCTCCGGTTCCCGCCCCCGGCCTTCTGGCTCCAGCGGGCATTCGCCCTCCCGGCCTGGCCACCCTTCCGGCCTTCGCTCCGTGTCCTTGCCCTTCACCGGCTCTGGTCCGGGAGCCCTTTTGGCCTTCGCGAGAAGAGAGGTCCATCAGAGAATATTGATCCCAGAGAATCTATTTACTTTGCGAGCCGATCCCCAGGCCATGTCCAAGAAACGGCCCTTCATCTTCATCAACAGCGCCATGAGCGCCGACGGAAAGATCAGCTCCCGGGAGAGGAGGCAGGTTCGCATCTCCGGCCGGGACGACCTGGCCCGGGTGGATGCCCTGAGGGCGGAGAGCGACGCGGTGATGGTGGGGGTGGGAACGGTCCTGGCCGACGACCCCCGGCTGCGGATCAAGTCGGAGAAGCTCCGTCGCGAGAGGTCGGAGGGCGGCCGCCCGGAGGATCCCCTGCGGGTGGTGGCGGACAGCCGGGCCCGGACCCCACCGCAGGCCCAGGTGCTGGGGGAGGGATGCATCCTGGCCGTCTCCGAAGCCGCCCCGGCACAGCGAAGGGAGGAGCTATCCCGGAGGTGCCAGGTGCTGTGCCTGGGCCGGGAGCGGGTGGACCTGCCAGGGCTGATGGAGGCCCTGTGGGAGCGGGGCGTGCACCGGATGATGGTGGAGGGCGGAGCCACCCTCAACTGGTCGTTGCTGGAGTCTGGGCTGGTGGACGAGATCTACGTCTACCTGGGCCCCCTGATCATAGGAGGTGAGGGAGCGCCCACCCTGGTGGACGGGCCGGGATTTGTCCGGGACTATCCCCCCCTGGAGCTGATCAGCGCCCGGCGGATGGACGAAGGCCTGCTGCTGGCCTGGCGGGTCCTGTCGCCATAGAGATCCGGGATCTGAGAAAATCGTCTTCGAAAGACGCCTCCGTTTCGCCCATCCGCGCCGGAATTCAAGTCGCTTTTCCGGGGGTCTTCAGGACCTCATGAACTTGTCCCAGCCCTGGTGCCGGCTCTTGAGGGTGTTGCAGATGTCCTCCATCATCTCAAAGGGAATCCCCACCACTACCTCGTCGTCCGCCAGCTTGGACTTCCTGGCCGAGCCGTCGCATCCCAGGGATACGTTGACCTCTCCCTTCAGGTAGGGGGAGGCGGTGGCGTCCACGCAGAACGACTGGATGCCGGCGGTGTTGAAGTCCATCCGGCCCCCCCGCCGGTACATGACCGCCTGGGTGATCCTTCTGGCCTGCAGTGGGCTTCCCACGAATATAACCACGTCCGGGGTCATCTTGAGTTCCTTGAGGGGGCCGGAGAGGGTCGCGACGATGCTTCCGGCCGGGATTCGGGGCATGTTGGATACGATTCTCTGGCCCACCCCCGGGGTCACGCACTTGTTCAGCTTGGAGAAGTAAAGGTTTCCAGAGGCGATGTTCTCCGGGCACTCCATCAGCCCCATGCCTGAGGCTCCGCCCTTGCAGTCGTGCTGGGCCGGCCTGGCAAAGGAGATGGCTCCCTGCCGGGCCATCTGGATCATGTTGCAGTAGGAGAGGGGCTTTTCGATCTCCTTCATGTCTGCCGGTATGTCGTTTTCGTTCTTGAAGAGCACCACGCCCACCGGTTCGTCCTTCAGTCCCAGAGAGCTTTTCAGTATTTCAGCCATCTCACCTGCATCCATAATAATACCTCACAAGGTCAAGTTATCATCCATCCTCCCTCCATTTCTCACTTACGCTCTCGCCGCGCTGCCGCCGCACTGGGCTTAAAAACAGGGATGTTTTGTTAAACTTGACATTGCCAAATAATTAAAAATTAAAAAAAAAGGCCGGGCACATCCCGGCGGCCAAACGTTTGAGAGGCCGTCATCAGGGATAGCTGGAAACTGCCTCCCCGGAGTTGTCCCAAAGTGTGGCGGTGTCGCCATCGTTGTTCCACACCGGTGTGTTGCGGTTCCAGTACAGGTCGGAGGAGCCGTCCGTCCCGCTGCCGGAATGGACCTTCACCCTCTCCCCGGCGGCAAGCACGAACTCCTCGGGGAACGAATAGACGTGCTCCTGCTGGTCGGATAGAGTCCATCCGGCCAGGCTCTGCTCAGAGTCTCCCTGGTTGGCGATCTCTACCCATTCATCGTTCAGATTGTCCCTCTCCGGGCTGGTGGCCACAAAGCTGACGTTGGTGATGCTGATGTAGGAACCTGCCTCCTCCGGGCTGGATGCCTCCACCCCGGACGAATCGGCAGTCTCCTGTGCACAGGCCCCGAAGATCAGGGCCAAAAGAACCAGTGCCAGGACTGGTCCGCAAGCTCTTGTTATCGATTTATTCATGTCCCACACCTGTAAAGGTTGGTCTACTACTAGGATCTACATAATCTTAAACTTTGCGAAAAATTTATGCCTAAAATGAGCTAAAATTACAAGTATTTTCCCCAAAATTAGGTATTAATAAGATAAAAAATCCGATAGATGATGAAAAATATGCTGGATCCGGAAATTCATGCTTGCGGATATTCCACAATCTATTGGAATCCCAAGATCAGGATCTGGATCGGGTCTGGCTGGAGGGGGCGATTGGAAGGTCCGGACAGTACGGATTGCCGGACATCTCCGGCTTTGGGCAGGGGTGGATGTCTATCCACAATTTGGATTGGGCGAATAACTCAACGTTATCGATTGCATGAGGCGGTCTGGCAAAGGATCCGACCGGCAAAGGATCCAACCGGCAAAGGATCAATTCATCAAAGGTCCATCAAAGGGTCGGTCCATCAATGGATCTGACCGGCAATTTCAAACTGCAGCGGCGCAGCAGACTGCAGGGGGAGAGA
>JAAEEW010000064.1 GCA_013415595.1 Methanosarcinales archaeon
CCCGGCTCCGCCTCTCTGCCTCGCCGAAGGCCGCCTCGATCCTTTCCTCCTCACGTCCCAGGGCCTGCAGGGCCAGCCCCCGCCAGTACCAGGCATGGAAGTCGCCGCCGTCCAGGGCGATGGTTCGGTCGAAGCAGGCCAGGGCCTCCTCAAAGCGGTTCAGCCGGAAGAGCAAAAATCCCTTCAGCCGCCAGGAGGTCGTATCCCGGGCCTCGATCTTTATGGCCTCCTCCAGGGCGCGGATGGCGCTCAGGTACTGGCCAGCGATCCCCAGCAAAACACCGCTATGCCGCCAGGCCTCCCCGAAGTCCGGCCGCCTGCTTACGGCCTGCTGGTAGCAGCGAAAGGCCTGATCTATCTCTGCGTTCCTGAGGTGGCCGTCTCCCAGCCCCAGCCACTCCTCCGGGGTGAGGCGCTTCCAGGGAAGGTTTAGCTTCATGGAGAACAGGATCCGATCAGGGCCTATCGGGGCTCGTCAAGGCTTATCAGGGTTTGCCGGGGCCTGCCAGGGCCAGGAAAGGACGACATGGCGGAAGGAGGAGAGGGAGGAGATGACGGGAATGACGTGACGGTGATTGAGACCAAATGGATGGATGGCCACGGATGGCCCCCCAAATCCCCGAATTCAGGGCTTCAGCCTCCGGATCTCCATATATCTCACATCTCCGTCGGAGTAGGCGAAGATCATCTGCTTGCGGACGCTGTGGGCCAGGCGCACCGCCCGGGAGATGACCGGAAGGTGAAATATGTGGGACCGGGAGACAGTGTGCACCAGGTACTCGGAGTGAGGGACCTTTTGCGGTGACTCGACCTGCTTGTAAACCCGGAAGTGGGTGCCGAACTTGAATCCGGTCTTGACCACCAGCTTGTGCTCCCTCAGGTCCCGGTAGACCCGGTACTTCATGGCGAAGTCGGTCTCGATCCTGGCTGCCTGCTCCTGAAACTCCTGGATGCTGATGGGCTTTCCCGATCGGTCCACCAGCTCTATCAGCCCCTTCTCCAGCAGATAGGCGGACTCCACCAGGGATAGCTGCAGCCTGCCCCCCAGGGGCTTGCCGTAAAAGCCGTGGTGATGAAGCTTCTCCGAGGCCCCTGGGTCCCACAGCACCACCCGGTCCTCCAGCAGGGTGGCCACCCCTCCCTTCTCTTCCTGCCCCATCCTTCCGACCATGGACTTCTCCCGGGCCTCGTAGTAGGTTATGTCCCCCTCCTCGTCCACCACGGCCAGCATCAGCCTCTTTCGCATCTGCCCGGCCAGGCGGATGGGGTCCATCAGATCGCTTATGGCCACCGGGATTCGCTCGGAGATCACGGAGACGTAAAACTCGGCTGGGGTCTTTCCCGGATGGCCGCCTCGGGGGTAGACCCGGAAGTCCGGCTGGCCGGGCTGGATGTAGTAGCCCCGTTCACGCAGGTCTTTGTAGACCACGTACCGAAACTCGAAGCCCTTCTCCGCAGCCGAGCTCTGCTCAAAGAGCCTGCGAAAGTCCAGCTCCCTGCCGGACTGGAAGACCTGGATGCGGGAGCGGTCCAGGAGATAGACCGCCTCCACCAGGGACAGGTCCAGGCCATCTTTTACCGGCCTGCCGAAGTAGCCCTGATCGTAGAGCTCCTTCACCGCTTCTGAACCGAGCCTGACCCTGTCGCCAAGCAGCCTGCCTATGAGGACCTCGTCCGGCATGGAGTTGCTCGTGGGCGTCCTTTCAGCAGCTCAAGCGGTCCGGCCAGATTCCGTGGACGGCGCCCAGAGCCTGATCCACCGTGCTGTGGACCCTGTCCACCGGGTAGCCGCAGCTGAGCAAGAAAGCCTCCACGTGATTGGGGACGGCAATGGACATCTGCTCCACCATGCTCACTGTCTGCATTATGGTGTACTCGCCCAGCTCGAAGGGTATGATGGCATCGGAGACCAGCAGCTCGAAGATCTCCGGGGAGACCGGCCTCTCGACTCCGGAAAGGAAGGCCTCCAGGATCTCGCTGGTCCACTCGTGCTTCCGGCCCTCGTCCTGGTAGGGCATCACTACTACCTCTCTGGTCCTGGCCAGCTCATCCTTCAGCTCGGCCGGGGTGGGCTTGCCCTTGAACACCAGGTTGAGGAAGTTGGTATGGGGCATGGTGGTGGGCACCTTGGACGCCCGGATGGCGAACTTGACCTCCTCGAAGACCGTTCCGGCATCGGTTCCCTGGTGACCCACGCCCTTACCGAACTGGATGGCGCTGGGGGATGCCCGGACCACGGTGTGAGGGTCGCCGTGCCTGCGGTCGATGTTTCCGAGAATGGCGCACAGTCCCAGAGGCCTGGCAGCCAGAGCCAGCCTGGACAGGCCGGTGGTGTTGCAGCTTGTGCACTGCACGAGCTTCGGCTTGGCCTTCAGGAACATCTCGTAGTTCTCCAGGCCGAAGAAGAACTCCCGGTTGAAGTCCTGGGCCAGCTCATCGGATATCTCGAACTTCTTCTCCTTTAGCTCCTCCACGATGTCCTTGCGGTGAGCTCCTCCCATAAGGGCCACGAAGCAGTCGTGCTCCAAACCGGCCTTCACGTATGGGGTCTCCTGGTCTCCGGGGGTTCCCACCATTATGAAATCCGAGTTGGCAAAGAAGTCCTCGTATGCTCCCGCCACCTTGAAGCCGGCGCTCTCCCACTTCGCCCTGTCCGCGTCGTCGCTGACGTAAGCCTTGACATCACAGAGCCGGGTCATCTTGCTCAGCATGGATTTGGCCCTGGCGTGGGGCTTTCTGAGAAGCACATTCAGATCTCCACCTATTCCGGCGGCGTCCTTGACCGCTTTGGTGGCAAAGATTGTTCTCTTGCTCTCGGTACCGTCAAAACCGATAAAGCCAGCGTTTTTATCCAAGCTCGATCACTTCCTGGGGCAACTCTCCCCTCGAGGATATTTTAACTTTTGGGAGTAACGGGGCAATTCTGGACCATTGCCCGATGGTGCCGATTGTCTATAACCGGCCTTCACAGATCCAATGTGTGTCGAATATTCAAGGAAACCTACACGTATCATGGTTACATTACCGGTGGCTACAAACTAAATATTTTTATTTACTTATTCTTAAAGCAGCCGGAGGTCTCTCTGCCATGGCTTGGCGTACCACTCCCCTCAGACCACGATCTATACAATGAAAAAATATAATTTAAAATGGGTCCCTGCCTGGAAAAATGACCGAGGTCCTTTGATCTTCCCAGAATTTCGAAAAATTCGTCCGGCTGGGGGGGTCATGGGCAGGCGTGGAATGTTCAGCCACCGGAAACCGTCCGGCGGCAAAGATCACCCGGCTGCCTGGGGGCCCTCCCTGCCGCCCGGAGTCATGGCGCGAAGATCTCCCTTATCCTGCGGGCCACCAGCTCTGCGCACTGATCCGGGTCCATCTTCGAGGAGTCCACCGCTATCTCGGCAGAGAGGGGCTCTTCGTAGGCCACACCCACACCGGGAACCGTCGCCCCTTTTCCAGCCTTCTTATAGATGTCCCGGGGAGAGAACTCCGCCTTTCGCACTGCCTCCCGGGCCATGCAAACCTCCAGGGGAGCCTGCACGAAGACCTCGGCAAAGTGGGGGATCAGGCCTCTGGCCAGATCTCTGTACCTGCGCCTGTTGGCGGTGGCGTCCACGATGACGTTGACTCCGGCCTCGTAGAGCAGCATGGCCATGTAGGCCAGGCTGGCGTAGACTATCTCCCTCTCTTCCTCTGTGTACCTGGGCTGGGGGGTGATCACCCTTCTTACCTCGTCCAGCTGCAGTGTCCTGGAGGGGATGCCCATCTCCTCCAGCAGGGCTTTGGTTCGCTGTGCGATGGTGGTCTTGCCGCATCCTGGAAGGCCGGTAAACCAGACGACCCACGTCATAATCAGTAATGACTTTGCGTCGAATAAATAGCCATCCCTGTCTCGCGAACCCCGGCCCCTGGAGGCCCGACTTTTTCGAGTAGCCGCGAAAACTGTCAAGAATTCCTAAGGCGGAACAAAAAATTAATATAAGGGTATTTGATATATAGACATGCAGCAAGGCAAAAGCCTTTGTAGCTAAGGGTAATCCGAGGTATAAAAAATGGCCGAAAAAAAGGATGATGGGAAGAGGAACTTTGCTCTCAGGGATGAGCAGGGTAACGAGATAGGGGTTTTTAGCGGCAAGCAGCCAAGGCAGGCTGCGTTGAAGGCAGCCAACCGGGGATTTACCGATATCAGACTGAGGGAGCGGGGAACAAAGAAGGTTCACATCTTCGTGGGCGAGAGACACGAGGTTCCAAAGCCCGCCAACGCTCCAGCCTGGATGCCAGAGAAAATCTGGAAGCCCAATGTCAAGAAGATCGGCATCGAAAAGCTGGACAAGATCTGAGCACCTGAACCCTCGGAGCACAGCTCGATCAAAGCGTCACCAGACTTAGAACGTGCGACCTGACGTTTGGATAGCTGTGCTTGCCTCCGGATTTATTTTTATTTACTTTTAACTTATATTTCTGTAGCCACTTCTGGAGGAGTCTTCTCGGCCCCATGGTGACCGCCGATCTATGGCGTTCTAATGCCTCCCAGTCAATCAAAAAGCGATGGATGGCAGCCTCGATGAGTGGCTCTGCAAAAAGGAATCCAGGCAGATTCTCTGGCAGGCCTGCCATGGCCATGCAAAAATTGGGGTGCTGGAGTCCAGCACCTCCAGAAATTGGAAAAAAAGAGCTGCAGTTAACCGAAGAGCGCTCCGAGCCCTTCGATTCCGCTCTCTTCAGACTCTTCCTTGTCCTCTTCTGCTTCCTCGGCCTTGGCCTCGGGAGCAGCCTTTCCGCCAGCGGCTGCTGCCGGTGCGGCGGCTGCGGCCACGGGCATGGCCGTGGCTGTGGACAGGACCTTCTCGATGTCTACGCCCTCAAGGGCTGCTACCAGTGCTTTGATCCTCACGTCGTCAGCAGTGACGCCAGCAGCCTGGAGGATATTCTTGATGCCCTCCTCGCTTACATCCTTGCCGGAGCTGTGAAGTAACAGTGCTGCATACACATATTCCATCTTAATTCACCTCGAATTATTACTATTACCACTCATCCAAAGAGAGAACCCAGCCCTGCGGCCATGTCCTCCTCGGACTCCTCTTCTTTCTTCTCTTCCGTTGCCTCTTCGACCTTGGCCTCTGCCGTCGTTGCAGCGACCTCTGCTGCTCCGCCATCCATCAGGGCTACTACCGCCCTGGCGTTGGCCACAGCCTTGCCCAGCACCAGGTTCATCATGCCCGGCACAGGCAGGGCGCACTCCGCCACCAGGCCGCGGGCCTTGCCCTGAGCAAGCTGGAGGATGGGGTTGATGGTCTGCGGCGTGGCATAGGCGATCTCCACGGCAAGGCTGAATGCCCTGGCCGAGGCCTGGCTCAGATCGGCCAGTAAGGCCTCCACGTTGATGCTGAGATCCTCTGCCCTGAATATAAGTCCGCCCTCGTAGGCAGCTCGCAGCTCGAGACCTACCTCCTTAGGGAAAATCTCCATGAGCTGCAGGACTTCAGCCAGTTTTGGGGATACTATCTCCCCTTCCCTGGCCAGCACGGTGGTCTGGTTGATGACAACCTTTCCGCCCTTTATGGCGGCTGGAACCCCTGCGCTCTGGAGCTTGCCCACCATCGGACCTGGCGAGAAGGATGTCTCGCCGGCGTCCACCACGATATCCTTGGGGGACCGGGTCCCGGCGCGGATGGCCATGGGGCGCCTCTCGGCATCAAGCAGCTTCTTCAGCGCGAAGGGATTGGCATCGGTAAAGATTAATGCGCTCTGGTCCTCGATGTAATTTGAGAGTGGCTTTAATCCGGCCTCGCACATATCAAAAGCCCTGCGGGCGATGTTGTTGCGAACCATCCGGATCTCGCTGGTGGACCTGAGCTCTGCGCGCATACGTTGAATGTCGCTGGCAGGAATTTCCCTGACTCCGATCACGGCCACGACGCGGCTATTGCCGATCTTTTCCACCAGCTCGTCGACCTCTTTAATCTTCCACTCCGGCACATGTCCGGCGCGGCGAACTTCTGCCGTCATTAGATCACCCTTTTTGCTGGTCCCATCGTGGTCTTGACGTAGACGGATTTCAGGTTCTGCCGTCCATCCTTGAGCGTTTGCTCAAGCTTGGTGATGACGCTGTCCACGTTCTCTGCAAGTTGCTCTACTTCCATGTCCCTGCTGCCGATGGGCACGTGGAAGGTCAGCCTGTCCCTGGACCTCACCTTGATCAGGTTCCTCATCCTGTTGATCATTGGGGTAACGTCCGCAGTGGGTGGTAAGGGCGCTGGCATCTTGCCCCTTTTGCCCAGGATGGGACCCAGGCTCTTGCCTATTCCGGGCATGAACTGAGTCTCAGCTATGAAGTATTCATACTGCTCGGCGAGCTTCCTGGCGGTTCTCTTGTTATTTCCAAGCTCCTTGATCTCATCGGGTGGAATAACAAGGTCAGCACCGGCCGCCTTGGCCCGCATTGCGGTCTCTCCGGCGGCGAAGACGGCCACACGAGACGGCCTTCCTCGACCATGGGGAAGAATTACCTCCGCATCAATTCTGTTAGCAGGCTGAGACAGGTCGATATTATGAAGATTTATTGCCAGATCGACGCTCTCCTTGAACCCCCTGGGGGGGGCGCTGGATATGGCCTCTCTGACTGCTTCTTCTATCTTCTCTCTCATCTCAATCATCCGTAGTCTGCGACCGTAAAGGTCTCCTACGGCTCCTTAAAGAAAGAAACTCCACGGAGCTTCGCTATCTAATATTTCAATCCTTCGGTTTACTGTAGCATCTCGTCGTATTTGCCTGCGATTATGGCGTTCCTGGCTTCTTTGAAGCCCATTCCTTCCACGGTTATGCCCATGGTGCCGCAGGTTCCGACGATCTCGCTTACCGAGCTCTTCAGCGACTTGGACAGCAAGCTCTTTTTCTTGATTCCGGCTATCTTTATGATTTGGTCCATCTTGATGTCCCCGACTACACCACTGTTGCCGGAGCCCTTCTCGATGCCCACTTCCTTCAGGATCAGCGCAGACGTAGGTGGCGTTCCCACCTCTATATCGAACTCCGTTCTGCTCTTCACCTTGATCTTGACCGGGACTTGCATCCCATTTAAGTCGCTTGTCAGCTCGTTTATCTTGGCTACCACTGCAGCCACGTTAACTCCCAGTGGGCCTAACGCCGGCCCTAGGGGTGGTCCTGCACTGGCCTTTCCACCTGCTACCAATGCCTCAACTACATTGGCCAATATCTCTCACCTCTGAACTTCGTCCTTGCTAAGCACACGCACATGATCGCCCCTCACCGTGATGGGGATGGGCACCATGGCCTCGAAGAGCTCCACAGTTATCTCCTCTTTGGTCACGTCAACCCTCTTCACCCTTGCCATCTCGCCTTTGAACGGTCCTGAGATCAGCTCAACTACAGATCCTTCAGTGATTCCTGTTACGGCTGGCTTGGGCGTGAGGAAATGCTCCACCTCCTCAAAGCTGGAGGCGCCTTTGATTACCGATCGTGCGTGTGGTACTCCTTGTATCGCCTGATCGACGATCTCTGGCGCAGGAGACTCCACCAGTACGTAGCCCTTCAGAACGTCGGGCACCAGCAATGACCTGATGTCATACTTCTCCTTGCGTGCTATCTGAGCGATTAGATTTGCCACTGCACGCTCTTGATTCGCCGTGGTCTTCACTACGTATATGCTGGTCTCGGACATTCTCAGAAGAGAGAGCGAATCGCCTATAAAAAGGTTTGTAATACAATGGAAATGTCTTTATACTATAAACCAGGGAGTTTCATGGTGGGTGAGTACTTGAGTGGTAAGACTGATCAATTGCGAGAGATGGTCTTGAGGATCGCCCCCAGCACCAAAGTCGTTGAGAAACAGGCTTCAAGGCATGGGCACCTCCGCAGCAGCGGGGAAATCGACCGCGCGCTTCTCACTATTGTCTCCGAGATGATTAAGGTTTACAACATTCAGACAAAGCTCTCCCCGGAACAACTGGCTGCTGTAATCCGGCTATTTTATAAGGGACTTAGCGATACTGAGATCGCAGAGCAGCTAGGAGACCGGGCTCTCAACAAGACCGTCAGCAGGGCTCGGATCAAGCTTCATCTCTTTCGCGAATCTGATCTGAAACCGCCATTCGACAGGGACCAATTCATGCGTCTCAGTGAAGAGGGCAAATCGGTAAAGGAGATGAGCGAGATTCTGGGCGTAGCGCCTTCTACGGTTAGCGAATACAGGAATATATTCGAGAGCCAGAAGGCTGCGGAGCAAGACGGCTACATCGGGAAGTTCAAAGCAATTCTCTCGGACCAGGAGGTCTCAGAGAGGATGGTGTCCCACATATCCAAGGATGGCCTCCAGGATACCATGGACACCGATTATGAAGCTGCCGAGGCTTGATATCGGCAGAAGTCTTTGCCGACAAAAAAAAGGAAATTACAGCATCAGCAACATAGCGGTAGCCAGCATCCATTCGCCCTCTACTACGAAATCTAGAACCAGAGGATTTCTTCTGGTCCGGAAATAGACTATGTACGCATAGCCGTATATGGTCAGGATGGCGGCCAGAGGGCGCACGCTTTCGTGGGCCAGCATGGTCCAGGGCAGCAATGTGCTGTTGAGCAGCAGGAGAACTATGATCGTTTTTCTCTCTCCCAGAAGAGCCGGCATGGTCCTCACTCCCGCCTCACGATCGCCCTTGACGTCCCTGACGTCGTAGAGCACGGTATCTATGAATGTCTTTATCAGCATGAAATAGATCACCATGGCCACGACCTCAGGTGCCGTAAACAGAATCTGATATCCGGCTATCAGGATGGTGGTCAGGCTCCAGGCGATGGCCACTATCACGTTCTTCATGACCGGTATATCCTTGAGCCTCGGGAGTCCGGGAATCAGCTTCGTACCATAAAATGCATTGGCAATGAAGGGAACGAAGACCACGGGAAGCGCCATGGGCTCAATCATCCACACGATGGCTAAAGCTCCGGCGTAGGCGGCCAGGGAATATGCGATCACCGTATTTCTCCTTCCGGCCAGGAAACCGCATCGCTCCGGCATGTTGGTTAGATCGTTATTCATGTCGGCGACCTTGTCCAGGCTGTATACGCAAAAGGAGACCAGGAAGACGGCAAAGCTCAGAGCCAGGCTTGGTCTGAGATCCATCATAATGTACCCTATATATGTCTTAAAGAACCCCGTCGCGCCTATGAAGAGCGAGCTAACCGCCAGGAATGTAAAAAATCTTCTCAAGAACTCCGTCGACTCTTTATATATTCTTTTTAAAAATTTTATAGGGACTGCGCTGGAAACAACCCCAGAGTTGGTGTACATAGTTGTACAACGATATTCTTAGAATTTGAGAATATCTGCTTTAATAAAAGACTCTTGTTTTAATAGAGCTAAATTGCTTGATAATAGAAATAAACTATAACGAAAAACAATATAAATAAATTTTGACATAATCTGCGGCCAAACGTTATAAAAATTATCGCAAATTCACAAAATGATAATTCCTTGAACTAATTATCAAAATTTTAATAAGTAATTATAATTAATATTAAAATAATAAATAAGTGTCAGGCGGCGCTGGGCAAATTCAATTAATTAATATATTTTATACCAATAATATTTTTGCCATGCTAGTAGGCGTCATGACAATTTCATCTTATAAAATATAGTTATTACTGCGGAGGATTGATACGTCCAGTATCAAAAATGAGTGGCCTGCGAAAGCTCATTCAAAGATAAGTTTGCCCCGTTGACGGACGATTACGATCATCTCAAGTCGCGGATTTGACTTCGAACTTCATGTCAGAACTCTAAACTCCAACTGGCAAAATTTACATCTGATGACCATCCTGAAAAATAAGACACGTCAAATATAGGTCGCCTCTTTACATGGATATCATGCGCACAGGACCTTAACCGAATTTTAAATTTGCCATGGGTCAAAGGTCTGTGAAATAATATTGCCTGGCCCTATTGGCCACAACCAGGAGGCGCCTCAGGATAAAGAGACATCATTTGATGGAACATGCTCAATAATGTGTTGTACCTGCCAGAAAAGTCCGATAGATATGTATAAATACAAAAAACGGAATGAATGTTATTTGTGAGGGAGAGCATAGAAGAA
>JAAEEW010000065.1 GCA_013415595.1 Methanosarcinales archaeon
ATCGAGAAGACCACCAAGATGATGGTGCAGAAGGGATTTCGCAGGCTTCCCATCGTCCAGGACGGCATTCTGACCGGGATCATTACCTCATCGGACATCATGAAGTACATGGGGTCAGGAGAGGCCTTCAAGAAGATAGTGACCGGAGACATAAAGGACGTGATGGAGCAGCCCATCAAGACCCTGATCAAGAGACCGCTGGTCTCCACCGAGCCAGAGGTCGAGCTGGGCCAGGCGGCGAAGATAATGGTGGAGAACGACGTGGGATCCCTGCCCATCATGGATGGCGGTTCACTGATAGGCATTCTCACCGAGAGAGACTTCCTGAGAGCGCTGGCAGAACACAGAGGAATCATATCATGAAAGTCAAGGATTACATGAAATCGCCCGTCAATGTGATGGAGCGCAACGAGCCCATCCAGCGGGCCAGAAATCTGATGCTCAGGCACGACATCAGCCGCATTCCGGTCATGGAAAAGGGAAAGCTGGTGGGCATCGTCACCAAATACGACATATCCAACCGGCTGGCTCAGGCCGCTCCCGAATGGCGCCGCCGCCCCATTGACAAGATACCCATTCAGCTGGTAATGACCGAGAACCCCATCACCATCTACCCGGATGCCACCATGAACCAGGCAGCTGAGCTGCTGATCGAGAACGAGATCGACGGACTGCCGGTGGAGAAGAACGGTGAGATAGTGGGCATACTGACCTCCAGGGATATGCTCAGGTTCTTCGCCGAGCAGCCGCTGGAGGCCAAGGTGGGCGAACTGATGGCCGAGGGCATGGTCAGCGTTCACCGCCACCACACCATATCCCACGTCATTGAGCAGATGAACCTGCATGGCGTGAGCAGGGTGATTGTCTACGAGGACAACATGTCGCCGGTGGGCATAATCAGCCGGTCCAATCTGACCTTCGCCGGGATGAACAACGAGATGGACGAGCCGCGGATCAAGAACATCAAGATGACCCGCAAGGACAGCCCCGCCGGAAGGAAGAGGTTCCGCTACATCAAGGAGATGCCGCTGGTGGCCGAGGATATAATGACCTCGCCGGTCATTGGGGCGCGCGCCAGCGACCTGGCAGTCGAGGACGCCAAGATCCTGATAGAGAAGAGCATCTGCGGCCTGCCGGTAATTGAGGACGAGAGCATGGTGGGCTTCTACTCCACCCGAGAGATTGTAGCCGAGATAGGGAGATGGTGAAAGGTGCAGGTAAAGGACATAATGACCACGCCGCTTAGCATCGACAAGTCAGAGAGGTTGGGCCAGGCTCTGGACCTGATGGAGAAGTACGATACCCGGAGGCTGGTGGTCACCAACAACGGCAAGCTCGGCGGCATCATCACCATGAGACAGATAGCCAGGGTGCTTGGCACCCGGCGCAGCCTGGGGCTGCCTGCATCCTCGCTTCACGTCGCCGCCGCCACCCTGGACGCCATCATCACCGTCCTGCCGGAGATGGAGGTGGAAGACGCTGCTCTGCTGCTCCAGAAGACGTCAGTGCTGGTGGTCATGAAGGGCGAGGAGATCCTGGGCTGGGTCAGGCCCCGGGAGGTTCTGGCCACGGTCAAGCTGGCGGGTGCGGCCAGGGACGCCATGAGGGGAGCGTTGACGGTCAATCCCCACGAGAGGTTGATCCACGCCCGGAGAATGATGATGGACCGGGACCTGGGCCGTCTGCCGGTGGTGGAAGGAGGCAAGCTGGTGGGCATCATCACCGAGCGGGATATCGCCAAGTCTCTGCGGGCCTTCCGGGACCTGGTCTCCTGGAGACAGCAGGACGCCCGCATCAAGAACCTCCTGGTCTCGGACGTCATGACCCAGGATGTGCAGTCGGTCTACGGCGACACCCCCCTGGAAGAGGTCAGGGCCATCATCCTCAATGAGAACCGGGGAGGGCTCCCCGTCCTCAACCAGGACGGCCAGCCGGTGGGAATGATTACCAGGAGGTGCCTGATCGATTATCTGGTGAGAACCAGATGAATGTCGAGAGGGTGGCCAACAAGCTAGGGATAACGAAAGAGAGGTTCGAGGGCCTCCAGGAGACCATAATCAAGCGCTCCGGCTGGCCCGAACCTCACCTTTTCCGGTTCGAGAAGCCGGCGACAGGAATAGAGGCCGGAACTATCGTATTCGATAACGGGGAGATAGTATTCGGCTACCCCAAGATCAAGCGGGCCATGATGCTCGGGCCGGCCATCAAGAGGCAGTTTTCCGGAACGGTAGCCGTGGAAGAGAAGATGAACGGCTACAACGTGCGGGTGGCCAGCATCGACGGGGAGGTCTATGCCCTCACCAGGGGCGGATTCATCTGCCCGTTCTCCACCGAGGTGGCCCGGGATCTCATAGATCCCCATCTCTTCGAGGACAATCCCCATATGGTGCTGTGCGGGGAGATGGTGGGGCCGGAAAACCCCTACGTTCCTAAGGACATCTACCCCATCGAGAGCATCGAATTCTACCTGTTCGATGTCTCCACGAAAAACTGCAGCCAGCTTAAGGGGGTGTACGCCACCCACCGGATAGCGAAAGAGTACGGGATAGCCTGCACCCCTCTCCTGGGAGAGTTCCGGGCGGAATGTGCGACGCAAAGGATCATGGAGATCATCAGGCAACTGGGAAAGAAGGGCCGGGAAGGGGTGATCATAAAGGATGTGGAGAACAAAGTGAGCCCCCTGAAGTACACCAGCTCCCAGAGCAACTGCAGCGACCTGGAGTTCGCCTTCAGGTACTACAACGACTATGCCAACGACTTTTTCATGAGCAGGGTGGTGAGAGAGGGATTTCAGGCGGCGGAGTGGGACGAATCCCCGGAGGAGATGAAGGAGAGGGCGCTGAGGCTCGGAGAGAGCATACTTCTTCCCCTGACCGCCACCATCAGAGGCAAGATGAGAAACGAGCAGATCGTTCAGCAAAGCCAGTTCCGGGTGAAGTCCATTCAGACCGCCCGGGACTTCGAGCAACATTTGCGCCGCAGCGGAACCAAGGCCGTCTTCGACATGCCCGAGGCGGACGGGGACGGCTACATTGTGCGGATCTTGAAGCTGGTCATGTCCACCAACGACAAGACCCAGGCGGTAATCGACGGCCAACCCTGGTGAGCGAAGGCCATAAGGCCGACCGGGAAGATCCGGGGAGCCTTTCTGGCAGAGGAGCCTTTTTTTGGGGGGAGAGGCATGGCGGAGGGGGTCGGCGCACAGGTGTGAATAATGTCAATGCATAATGCTTTAATAAGCGGCGAAAATTGTCCTTTGGAGTGATTGGGACATGTCAGAGATAAGCGAAATAGAGATGGAAGGCCATCTCATAGACTCGCTCATACTCACCAAGGCCCTGGACAAGATAATGGACATGGGCGGCGAGTTCGAGATCAAGAAGTTCAACGTTGGCCAGAGGAAAGACGAGCCCAGCCACGTCCAGCTGGTGGTGATGGGAGATGATGCGTCCCACCTGAACAGGATACTGGTGGAGCTAAACGCCCTGGGGGCGCGAACGGTGGAGACCGAGGATGTGCGCCTGGAGACGGCCCCCAATGACATGGTAGTTCCCCGGGGTTTTTACTCTTCCACCAACCACCCCACCTTCGTCCGCCACCAGGGCAACTGGATAGAGGTGGAAGGGGCGCGAATGGACTGCCTCATCGTCGTGGACGGCGGCACGGCCAGGACGGTGCCCATCAACCACATCAAGAAGGGAGACCAGGTGGTGATAGGCACCAGCGGGGTCAAGGTCATACCTCCGGAGAGGCCCCGGGAGAAGTCCTTCTTCGGATTCATGAACAACGAGGTCTCCTCTGAGCGGCCCAGCGCCGAGATAGTCAGGCAGCTGGCAAGGGAGATCGTCAAGACCAAAATGGCGGGCGGCAAGATCGTGGCCATCTGCGGTCCGGCCCTGGTGCACACCGGAGCCTCGGATACCCTGGCCTGGATGATCAGAGAAGGGTACATCCATGCCCTGCTCACCGGAAATGCCGTGGCCGTACACGACATCGAGCGCCAGCTCTTTGGCACCAGCCTGGGAATGGACCTGCAGGGAAACGTCACCTCCGCCGGTCACCGAAACCACATCTACGCCATAAGCGAGATCATGGCCAGCGGCTCCATCGAGAACGCCATATCGGAGGGCAAGATAAAGGCCGGAGTGATGTATGAGTGCATCACCGGAGGGGTGCCCTTTGTGCTGGCCGGCTCCATCAGGGACGACGGGCCTTTGCCCGAGGTGATTACGGACACGGTTAAGGCCAAGGACGCCATGGTGAAGGTCATTCGCGGGGCAGACATGGCCATAATGATGGCCACCATGCTGCACTCCGTGGCCTCCGGAAACCTGCTCCCGTCTTACGTCAAAACGATATGCATAGACATCAATCCCTCCACGGTGACCAAGCTGATGGACCGGGGGACGGCCCAGGCCATAGGACTGGTGACGGACGTGGGAACCTTCCTGCCTCAGCTCGCGGAGGAGATTCGCAGAATGGAAGAGGCCAATCGCAACGCTTAAATTGAGATATGGCCTCAATTCGTGCGTGCCGCCGTGGCTTAGCCCGGTTAGAGCGGCTGATTCGTAAGACATGAGGTCCGGATGATCAGCAGTTCATGGGTTCGAATCCCATCGGCGGCTTAATCCCGTGAGCCTGTCCGGGGCCAGCCTGGGCTGGCCATCTCCCGCCTTTATATACATACTTTATATACTCCCTCTTTTTAAATAGGCTACGGGAGATGCGCGACATGGAGTCCACAATAAATATTGAGAACGTGGTGGCATCAACAAAGCTGGCCGATGAGTTCGACCTCATCAAGATTGAGTCGGAGCTGGAGGGTGCCGAGTACAACAAGGAGAAGTTTCCCGGCCTGGTTTACAGAGTCAAGTCCCCCAAGGCTGCCTTTCTCATATTCACCTCCGGCAAGGTGGTGTGCACCGGAGC
Source organism: Methanosarcinales archaeon (assembly GCA_013415595.1). GTDB lineage: Archaea > Halobacteriota > Methanosarcinia > Methanotrichales > Methanotrichaceae > JAAEEW01. Next base: position 4,930 of record JAAEEW010000065.1, read on the forward strand.
CAAGAACGTCGAGGACGTGCGCACGGTGATAACCAACATGGCCAAGACCCTGAAGTCCATCGGCTTTGAGAAGATCGACCTGGAGCCGGAGATCCACGTTCAGAATATTGTGGCCAGCGCAGACCTGAAGACCGACCTCAACCTCAACGCCATCGCCCTGGGGCTGGGGCTGGAGAACATCGAGTACGAGCCCGAGCAGTTCCCCGGCCTGGTCTACCGCATCAAGCAGCCCAAGGTGGTAGTCCTGATCTTCAGCTCCGGCAAGCTGGTGGTCACCGGCGGCAAGTCCCCGGAGGAGTGCGAGGAAGGTGTGCGCATCGTCCGCATGCAGCTGGAGAACATGGGGCTGCTCTGATTCGTCCCCATCCAGCTGATAAGAAAAAATATTTGCTGCACCCCCCCGATTATCCAGATAATAGTCCGCCTGAGATCCCCCAAGGGAAGAGTGGGAGCCTCAGGATTTCTTCTCCGTCAGCCCCCAGTGAGCATCTGGACGGGCTTTTCAATTCTGTCCTTGCTTCCCGCCCAGCCGCTCCTCGATCTCCTCCAGCGTCAGGCTCTCCTGCGCTCCCCTATCCATGTCCCGGAAGCCCAGGCGTCCTTCCTCCAGTTCCTTCTTGCCCATTATGATCACGTGCGCGGCCCCGGCGCTGGCCGCCGACTTGAGCTGGGCTCCCAGGCCCCGGCCCATCACGTCCACCACCAGGGGGGTCACCTCCCTCAGCCTCCCTGCCACTTTCAGGGCCTCCGCCCGCACCTCCGGAGTGAAGGCCAGGACGGCCGGGGGCCTCCTGGCGGCAGTCTCTCCCGCCACCTCCATCAGCCGGTCAAATCCCAGGCCAAAGCCCGTGGAGGAGGTCTCCGCTCCGCCAAAGAGGCTGGCCAGCTGGTAGCTGCCGCCGCCGCAGATCTGGCTCTGGGCCCCCAGGCCCGAGGCGTAGATCTCGAAGACGGTGCCGGTGTAGTACTCCAGGCCGCGCACGATCTCAAAGTCGATGGTGGCCTGGACGCCGTAGCTGTCCAGGAGGTCCACCATCTCCAAAAACTCGTCCAGCCCCATCTCCGCCTCCACCTCCCTTCCGGCGCGAGCCGTGCCCCGGGCGGACTGTGCCTTTGCCGGGGAGATGGACTCCAGGGAGGCGGATTCCGGCGCCTGGCCGTCGGCGACATCAGGAATGCTGGATAGGTTCATTGAGAGCTCCAGGGCCCGGTCCAGAGCCTTCCGGCCCTTGAGATCGATCAGCTCCAGCAGGCCCAGGTGCTCCAGTCCCAGGTCCTGCACTGCCTCCGACAGCCTCTGGCGCTCCTTCTTGTCGATCATCCTCATGAGACCCGGGCGGTGCTGGGGGGAGACCTTGTTCATGAGGCTTCGAATGAGGCCCAGGTAGCCCACGTGGATGTCTCCCTTCACCCCCAGGCTCTTGATCAGGGAGTCGGCCAGGGCGATCACCTCGGCCTCCGAGTCCGGCCTCTTGCCGCCGATCAGCTCCGCCCCCAGCTGCCAGAACTCCCGGAAGCGCCCTTTCTGGGGCCGCTCGTATCGGAAGCAGTTGCCGAAGTACCACAGGCGCAGGGGCTTGGCGACGTTTTGAAGCTCGTTGACGTACATCCTCATCACCGGAGCGGTGAGCTCGGGCCGGAGGGCCATGTCCCGGCCGCCCTTGTCCTGGAAGCTGTAGATCTCCTCCAGCACCCCCTCGCCGGACTTCAGGGTGAAGAGCTCCAGATGCTCGAAGGTGGGTGTGCCTATCTCCTGATAGCCCCATCTCTCCAAAATCCGCTCCATCTTTTTCCTGGACGCACCCCGCCGGTAAGCCTCATCGGGCAGGAAGTCCCTAGTGCCCCTCGGTCTTTGTATCATGTCTGTTACGCCCATATCGCAAAAGTACCTTATAGATTGCGGATGTCCTGACCGGCTAATGCGTCTTGCGGTAGGACTGGCCCTGACGGCCCTGGGGATGCTCCTGGTTCTCCAATCCCTGGGTGGAGAGGGCGAACTCTGGTGGGGTGGTTCTCATAGGCCCCATTCCCATCGTATTTGGCTCCAGCCCGGGGATGGCCACGATTAGGCCTTCTGCTGGGGCTGGGGGCCATGCTGCTCCTGGCCTGGGGGAAGAGATGTCGATGACTGAGATGTCGACGACCCTCATCCTGGGGATGGCCCTGACGCTCCTGGGACTGGCCATCGTTCTCCGGGAGGTGCTCTGCTCCCGGGATGGGCAGGGGATCTCCGCCGGGGAGAGAAGAGAGGGAGAAGAGGGGGCAGTCAGCCGAAGGGCAAAAAGAACTGAGAGCCAGGCCTGTGGACACGCCGTCAGCCGCCCCAGGGCCCAAGGGCAAAGGGGGGAGGAGTGGTGATGATAGGACCTATGCCCCTGATATTCTCTTCGGATCCCAGGACCGCTTTGCAGGTCAGCCTGGCTGCCCTGGCCTTGATGCTGCTGTGGCTGGTGGCCTGGGTGCTGGTGCAGGGGTGATAAGGGACCCACTGAGGCGGTTGCCCGTCATTTGGGCAGAAAGAGAAAATCAGGGAGCTTCAGGCTCAAGCTCGGATTCAGACCAGCTTGTCCTCTAATCCCTGGCCGGAACAGAGACATCCGCCTGCGCCCTGAACGGGCTGCAGCACCACATTAGATGTGGCGATGGCATTTCCACCCCGGGCGGTGTTTATGGCGATCACGGTAATCCCGCTCACCTGGATGTTCATGTAATTCATCCTGGGAGACGACGGACCGAGCATATCCTGGTAATCCAGGTCCCTCTGCATCTCGGTGTTGATGGCCACCATGCCCTGGAGGTTCTGGGCGCCATTAAGCCTCATGTCCTGATGGGACTTCAGGCTGTTAAGAGACGAAATATCTGAAGGCAGCGGCTGAACCGGGCTGAAAATGGAAGGCTCCCCGCTGATGAACTCGTTATGATAATTCTTAATGTCCTGGAGAGATAGCTCGCTCGATGACTGGCCAAAGCCCACCTGCACCAGCAAGCAGGCAAAAAGAAGCGCCACGCCCGCCAGCTTGAAGCTCGCGGGCAGTCGCACGTTGTCCATTTTGGGTCCTATCTCAACTGAGCCAAAGTATTTAGCTCTGGCTGGTCGTGATGGTTACCTTGTTCTTTGCTGCTGCAGAGCCAAACGCCTGGGCGTTGTGGTCGCCAACCTTGATCCTCTCGAAGTTGAACACCGGAGAGCAGTTGCAGCCTTCGGAATCCTGACTCTTATCGATAGTGATCTCGTTGGTAGCTACGGCCTGCGAAGAGAATGGCGGGTTAGCCCACCAGTTGCCTACTGCGAAAGCAGCATCGTTTCCGGTCTCAATGAAGTCGACATTGGTTCCTCCATTGATGATCACGGGGAAGGTTATGGTCGCCTTGTCGCCTGCGTCGAATATTCCGTCAACCGTTCCGCCGTTGTCGGCCATATCGGCACCGCCAACGCCGGCATTCTGCGCCATAGCGGGAACTGCAAGGATAGCCATGGCCACGGCAAGCAATATTGCTATTTTCTTGATAGTTTCACCACCCTAACATCCTTATTTAAGTAGAGAGTTTACTTTGTTCTATTTATATTTTTTGGTAATACTCTAAGAATGAGCAAAGATATTTTAGTGAGAATATTCCCGATAAGATACGCTAAGCCCGCAAGAATTCCCAGTTCGTGTTGAGAATAAAAGTATCGGAGAATGAAATTTTAAGATTACAGGGGGAGATGCCGCCAGACAAGATAAATCATTATATAATTAATATATTTACTAAATACAGAAATGTAAAGTTTACCCTGTCCTTGACTGAAAGCCTGCGGCCAGCGCGAAATTGTCTTGATGGAGGGAAAAATCCGCATTCCTTTTGCGCTGCCAATAAAAACATCCTGCAACAGCTACCTTCGATCCATAGACCACTTTGCTACCCCAGGTACTATTGCGTCCAATTAAGGTATAAATCTTTCCTAGAAGTGCCCCTGGAAAAGATCAGGTGAAAAGCAGCTTGCGGACCTTCATTGTAGCCAGATCGACGTAAGGGACCACGGCGGGAGTGGGCTGGATGTTCATCTTCTTTTGAAAATCGGTCTGAGATTGCCAGGTGCCGCTGTTCACCACCGTGACCCCCTTGTACCTGGTGATGCCCACCATGTGCACGTGGCCGCAGTGCAGGATGGAGGGCGGCTTCTGAATCACGTAGTGGTCCTCCACCTCCGGGGCAATGGAGACCCGGCTGCCGTATACAGGACACAGATGCCGGCGGCGGAGCATCTCCACCATGGCCTTCTCCGGCTCGTGGTAGGACAGCCCTGGAATCTTCAGCACCAGATCGTCGATGGACCGGCCGTGATAGACCAGGGAGGTGGCGCCACCCAGGCTTATCCAGGCTGGATTGCCCACAAAGACGAAGGAAGGGGGGAACAGCTCCCGGATCTCGGGAGGAAGGGACGGCTGGGGCTCCGCCTGCCTCACTATGTCGTGATTGCCCGGCGAGATCACCACCTTTATTCGCCCCGGGATTTCCTTCAAGAATTGAGCGGCCGTTGCGTACTGCTCGTAGATGTCCTTGATGGCCAGGTCGCCCTCCTGGCCCGGGTAGACCCCTATTCCGTCCACCACATCCCCGGCTATGACCAGGTACTGTACCCCGGCCGCCAGGCCGGATGGGTCGTCCACCTCGCCGTTTATCCAGGACAGGAACCGGCTCCAGGCGTCCTCCAGGAAGTACTTGCTTCCCACGTGCAGGTCGGAGAGCAGCAGGGCTCCGCCCTGGCAGGGGGTCAGGTTCACGTTCTGCGCCTGCAGGTCGGGCCAGATCAGGGACCGGGCAAATACGCGGCCGCTTCCATCCGAGACACCCACCACCCCCAGCACCTCGTCGGTGACCACCTGCAGGGACTGCTCGAAGGGAGGCGAATCCTTCTGAAACAGCACCGTGACCATGCCTGTGGGGTCCTCCAGCTCCACCACCCGGTGGCCCTTGTTGGTGGTCCGGACCTCCATCACCATGCCTATCAAAGAGACCTCCCGGCCGGCGGTGTTCTGGCCCAGGCTCTCGATGGGCCGGGCGTTGATCCGGCGGGATAAAAGATCGCGAAGCTTGCTGTAGCGATCCCGGAAATAGCCCACGAAGTCCGAGTACTGGCCGACGCAGGTGGACCGCCCGGTGATATCGCACAAGAGCTCAACTCCGGAAAGAGGCCTCGCGGCATCCAGCCCCCGGCCCCCGGCATGGGCCGCCTCCGCCGCCAACAACGCCGGGCTGCCCTCTGAATGCGCCACTCTGGTGGAAGAGGGCGACAATCCGGGAACGGCGACCCGGGGAGCCCCGGAGGGAAAAGATTGGCCAGCGGATCCGGGCATTCCCGCCGGGGGGGAGAGCTTCCTCCCCCGCCCCTCGAAGAGCATCTTTCGCAGCGCCGGCTCAAAGGCCGCTATATCCTCTGCCCTCACCACCACGGTAGAGCTGTCCAGGCGGCGCAGCACCTGCTCTACCACCTGGTTGACCCCGCCGGGAAAGGAATTTATGAGCTCCAGGGCCTCAGGCTCGATCTGATAGCCCTCTTCTGCGAACTTCTGGACGATCTCCAGCATCGAAAACAGTATAACACCGTACCTTGTGATAAAGGTGGCTGATGAAGATTAAAGAATGGCTGGATGTTTATTCCCAACTTCCCGGATTCGTCCGGGACGTGGTCTTCGTGGTTCTGGTGGTGGGAGGCATATCTGTTTTCTCCCAGATAACCCTGGGCCTGTGGACCCCCATGGTGGCCGTGGAATCGGGCAGCATGGTGCCCAACCTGAACATAGGGGACATCGTGGTGGTTCAGGGAGCGTCCCGGATCGATATCAAGACCTGGGAGGACGCGGAGGCAAATGGCGAGCTGGCCTTCAACCTTCCCGGGGACGTCATACTCTACCGCCCCTACGGCAAGGAGAGACTGGGCCTGGCCGACCAGCTGGCTCACATCTTCCTCAGAAGGCCCTACCCTCCGGACAAGGCCACCCCCATAATTCACCGCGCCCTGCGCCATGTCCAGGAGGGCGACCCCATGTGGGAGGGAGGACCGCCGGCGCCGTTCCCCGGGTACATCACCAAGGGCGACCACAACGACATGATCGACCAGAAGGCGGGGATGATAGTTGGGCCGGCCAACGAGACCATGATGTGGGGCCCGAGCTCCTTCCTGATCAAGGTGGGTGACCAGACCTATCTGGGAGAGGGGATAAGCTATCTCACGCCGGTCAAAGAGGAATGGGTGATCGGGGCGGCGCGGTTCAAGATCCCCTACGTGGGCTACGTCAGGCTTCTGCCGGGAATGATAATCAACCAGGCCCGGGACCTCCTCAGCTAGGAGGCCATTTTTCCCCCGGGGCGCGCCCTGTCTCCAGGGGGGCGTCTTCAGGCTGGGCCGGGCTTTCTGGCCACCACCGCCCGGTGATCCCGGTGATAGGGCTGGAGGTCCGTCTCCTGCACCACCTCCAGGCCACAGAGCCGGGCCACCTCGGCATCGCAGACATCATCAGCCGACGACGACGAGTCTATGGACATGGCCTTTATCATCAGAATCAGGATTCCGCCGGGCCGCAGGTAAAATTGAGCATTTCGAAGGGCGATATCCGCCTGGTTTCGCTGGGCCACGTCCTGATAGATCAGATCCACCGGCTCCACCAGCCGGCTGTAGCTCTCCGGGAGGGCCGCGTTCTCCAGGAGAGGTATGATGTTGCTCCTGGCCTGGCATAGCACCAGGAGGTCACGCATGGCCCGGGAGGACATCTCCACAGCATAGACCAGCCCGCCGGAGAACATGTCGCTCACGTGGCTCACGGTGGTTCCAGTGGCCGCCCCCAGGTAAAGCACCCTGGACCGTGGAGGGAGACGGAGCATATCGAGGGCCGGACTGCCTTCCCGGTGAAGAGACTTCAGAATCAGGGCAGCCAGCTTGGATCGGGTGGGATCCCATATTCTGTAACCGCCGATTATCCTCTCCCCGTAAACCGCCCCCGGGGCAGCGCATCGGGTGGCGATTCTCTCCAGACCCTCGATATACATCAGAAAGACGCCGGGCAATACCTCCAGCGGCGAGACCTGGGGATCCAAAATCCGGTCGGAATCCGGGACCGCGGGATCAAGAGGCACTTAAAGC
>JAAEEW010000066.1 GCA_013415595.1 Methanosarcinales archaeon
AGTCCAATCTCCGCGACATGGAGACGGCCTTTCCAGCCCAATCCTTCCTGAACAATTATTAATGAGAGCTAAATGACAAAAAAGTTTTCGGTTGTTTTCGGCGGCCTCAGTTGTCTTCAGCCGTCTTAAGTTGTCTTTCAGTTTTCTTTGTTGTTTTGGTTGTTAGTTGTTCGAGAGAGATGCCGCCTCAACCCCGACCACTTGAACATCGAGCCCTTCCCCGGCCCGCGGTTTGCAGCCCATCTTCTGCACCCTTCACCGCTCCCGGGACACGCGGGCCACCATCCGCCCCCACAGGCACCTTCGCAGATCGATGGCCCGGGCCGGACACATCTCCTGGCAGCAGTAGCACCTGATGCACCGGCTGTAATCGACCCTGGCCTTCCCTCCCGCCACCTCCGCCGCCCTCGCCGGGCAGACCTGGCTGCAGATCCCGCAGCCGGTGCACCGGTCCTCCGCCACCTGCGGTCGCAGGGAGTAGCTCCTCAGCAGAGGATTGAATGCCGCGCGAAGCCCTCCCCTCAGTCGGCCCTCTCCGGCAGGAGGCTTCCTGAAGTCCGGGACCACCAGGTCCTCCAGGCTGTCGCCCACGGCCTGCACGTCGGAAAAGTCCTTCCTCAGCAGGCCCCTCTCCACCGCCGCCCTGATGGTGCTCACCTCCCGGGGATCAAAGGACATCAGCCGGGAGACAACCACGTCCATGGCGCTGCAGTCCCGGCTGGCCAGCAGAGCTCCGATCTTCCTGGGCGAGCCGGTGGAGGGGCCGGGGCCCTCCAGGGCCATCACCGCGTCCATGATCTGCAGCCGGGGCTTGAGGAGCAGGTTGAGATCCAGGATCATGTGGCTGAAGTCGTCGATATGGGGGAGCCGGGCGTGAAAGGCCGACTTCTCCAGGCCGGGGACCAGCCCGAAGAGGTTCTTTGCCGCTCCGGTCATGCCGGTCAGGGCGTGGGTCTTGGCTTTGGAGACCACTACGATGCAGTCCGCCTCCAGGGCGGGATCGATGACTGAAAAGCGCTTTATCAGCCGGGAATTGGGAGCGGGGACGGTGGTGCAGCCGGTGTCCAGGTTCAGGTCCACTCCCATCTCCCGGGCGCCCTCCTCCAGCCCGGTGCTCCGGTACAGCCGACGCAAGGACGCCTGGCTGTAGGGTGGCATTCCCGGGCTCTCCGCTATCACCACCCGGCATCCCTGCTCCTTCAGCAGGGCGGCCACCGAGAGGACCACCTGGGGATGGGTGGTGATGTGCCTCTCCGGGGGCGCCGGCTGGAGCAGGTTGGGCTTTATGAGCACTCTGCTCCCCGGCCGGACGAGGTCCCCCATTTTGCCCAGGAGGCCCACGGCCCGCCGCAGCGCAGGGTCCACCTTTGCCGGATCGTAGTCCTGACAGCGGACGACGGAGACGATTTTTGCAGAGTCTGGCCTGATGGAGGTGGAGGTGGCAAAGTCCGATCTGGAGATGGCGGATTTAGAGATGACGGATTTGGACGTGTCGGAGACGGATTTGGCTGATGTGAATTTGGCAGAGGCGGATTTGATGGAGACGGATTTGGCCGACATGCTCTCTTCAGATTCCCCGATGGTTCGATGTGACTGGACAATAGCCCCTATCCCATAAGAGGATGAGCCGGCTGGAGGGTAAGTCGGAAAAGCAAGTATGAAATAACTTGGAGATCACCACCCCTCCGTGGTTGGCGCCATGAGTTGCAGAGACACGATTGCCAAGCGAGCTATGGAGATGACCCCCTTTCTGGTTATGGACGTCCTGGAGCGAGCCCGGGCCATGGAGAGCCAGGGCATAGACGTGGTTCACCTGGAGGTGGGCGAGCCCGATTTCGACCTTCCCCTCCCGGTCAAGGAGGCGGCGTGCCGGGCACTGGAGCAGGGATACACCCACTACACCCACAGCCTGGGAGACCTGGCCCTGCGGGAGGCCATCTGCGAGCACTACCTGTCGACCTACCAGGTGGAGGTGCAGCCGGACCAGGTGGTGGTCACCTCCGGCACCTCCCCGGCTATGATGCTGGCCTTTGCCGCTTTGCTGGAGCAGGGTGACCAGGTCATCATCTCCGACCCCCATTACGCCTGCTATCCCAACTTCATCAGCTTCGTGGGCGGAGTGCCGGTGAACGTCCCGGTGCAGGAGGAGGACGGATTCCAGTTCCGGCCGGAGGCCATACAGGAGAAGATCAACGAGAAGACCAGGGGGATCTTCATCAACTCCCCCTCCAACCCCACCGGAAACCTGCTCTCCCCGGAGCGGATGCAGGCCATCGCCGAGCTTTCGCCCTACGTGATCTCCGACGAGATCTACCACGGACTGGTCTACGAGGGCCAGGAG
>JAAEEW010000067.1 GCA_013415595.1 Methanosarcinales archaeon
AAGGGCCGGGTGATCGACGCCCGGGCCAAGGGAAATATCGTCAACCACCTGGCCGAGCTGGAGAAGATCAGCCCGGACAACGTTGTGGCCGTGGGAGACGGGGCCAACGACTGCCTCATGATCCAGAACGCCGGCCTGGGCGTGGCCTTCAACGCCAAGGAGATCCTGAAGAAGGTATCCAACGGCTCCATATCCCGGGACAACCTGCTGGGGCTTCTAAACGTGCTCGGAATCGCCGAGAAGGGAAGAGAGCTGCTCTAAAGTCCCGTGCTTGAGGCGACAAGGGAGGACGGGCCACGAGGGGCCACAAAACCAAGGGGACATCCCTTCGCACCGCCCCCAACGGGTTCGAGCCATACGGAAAAAGCATTTATACTTGTTCTGATTTTAGGATTCCTGGTCCGTTCCTTATCGTCTTGGAGGATTGAAGGATTTGACAACTGTTTATGACGTGCCTCCCTCTGATCTGATCCACGCGGTGGCCGAGGAGCTTAAGTCAAACGAGAAAATCGAGCTGCCTGAGTGGGCCATTTACGTGAAGACAGGAGTGCACAAGGAGATGTCGCCTATACAGGCAGACTGGTGGTATGTGCGATGTGCATCGGTGCTCCGCCGGGTCTATATTGATGGACCCGTTGGCGTTTCCCGGCTCAGGTCATATTACGGCGGAAAGAAAGCAAAGAAGGTAGCCACCGGGAAGTTCGCCAAGGGCAGCGGCTCAGTGGTGAGGGAAGCTTTGCAGCAACTGGAGAAGGCAGGTTACGTAAAGAAGTTCAAGAACGGCAGACAGATAACCCCCCAGGGGCAGTCTTTCTTGGACGGCGTGGCCTATGCAGTAAAAGGCAAACTGCAGGAGACCATACCGGAACTCTCGAGGTATTGAATCATGGATGATGAGCTCGCGGATCTGAGGCGGAAAAAACTGGAGCAAATGCAAAGGCAGCAGATGGATTCCCAAGTCTATGCTGCCCAGCAGGAACAGATGCAGCAGGAGGTCGAGGCGAAGAAGCAGGCCATACTGCGAAGCATTCTAGCCCCTGAGGCCAGAGAACGCCTCAGCAGCATCCGCATGACCAGACCGGAGTTCGTCGCTCAGATAGAGGCTCAGCTCATCATGCTGGCCCAGAGCGGCAGGCTCAAGTCGGTGATCACAGACGAGCAGCTCAAGGCAATATTACAGCAGGCCCAGCCGAAGAAAAGGGATATCAATATTAAGCGGATTTGATCCGTGACGTTATGGAAGTATCTACGCTATTCAGCGGTGGGAAAGACAGCGGTCTGACGACGATATTGCTCGAGCCCTTCTTCGACGAGGTAAACCTGGTAACCTTCAGCTTCGGCAGAGACGAAGCCTGGAGGATAGCGTCAGATGCGGCCAGGGAGCTCGGACACCCCCACCGGACGGTGGTCCTGGACGACGAAGTCCTGGAGAGGTGTCTGGAGCTGTTGATGAAGGAGGGATATCCCAACGGCGCCCTCAACTACGTCCACAGATGTGCGGTGGAGTCTCTGGCCGGCGAGGCCGAGTACATCGCCGACGGGACCAGGAGAGACGATCGTGCGCCGGTCATGAGCATGAGCGAGATACGAAGCCTGGAGGACCGGAGACGGGTCAGCTACATCCGTCCGCTGGCAGGCTGGGGCTACAAAGTCATAAATCAACTGGCTAGCCGGTACATGGAGTACGACGTGCTGGCCAGCGATAAGTACCCTGCTTCAGACTTTGAGGTGGGGCTGAGACATGTCATCGCCGAACGCTTCGGGGAGACCGAGGTGAACAGGATATTTCCGGCTAAACATTCTCATTCCAGAGTGATTCGGAGGAAGAGCGTTGAGTAAGAAGATGAAGGGCAAGAAGATACGGCTTGCCAAGGCGTTCAACCAGAATCGGAGAGTTCCGACCTGGGTTATAATGAAGACCATGCGCCGGGTGATGAGCCACCCTAAGAGACGCCACTGGCGGAGAAGCTCGCTGGAGTAGGTGGCATTCATGGATATTGAGCAGATTTACACCATACCACTCAGGAAGGCCAAGCTGGCCCCGAGGTGGAAGAGATCGGAAAGAGCGGTCTGTGAAGTTAAAGACTTCCTGTCCAGACACATGAAAACCTCCGGGGACAAGATAAAGCTGGACACCGGCCTCACCGAGATCATCTGGGCCAGGGGCTGCGAAAAGCCGCCACTGAAGGTCCGGGTGAGGGCAATCAAGTTCGAAGACGGTGCCGTAGAGGCGGAGTTCGCAGGTGAGAGATAGAAGACTCAAGATCGCCGGCAGCTCCCTGCTGGGCGTATTCTCCCGCTGTACGGAGAGGGTCGTCCTGGTGCCGCCGGAGACCGATCCCCGGGCATTCCCCATCCTGGAGGAAGGGCTGGGGGTAAAGCCGCAGGTCTTCCGGGCGGCTGGAAGCTCGGTAGTGGGCTCGCTGGTCAGCGGCAATTCAAACGGATTTATGGTGACCGCCTACGCCACCGAGGAGGAGATCAAGACCCTCTCGGAGCACGGCAAGGTGGCCAGACTGCCGGGCAAGATCAGCGCCGCAGGCAACGTAATTCTGGCCAACGACAACGCAGCACTGGTCCATCCGGGGCTTGGCACCAGGGCCTGCAACAAGATTGCAGAGACCCTGAACGTCGAGGTTCGGAGGGGGACCATCGGCGGCCTGAAAACCGTGGGCATGACCTCTGTGGCCACCAACAAGGGGATAATAGCCCATCCCCGGATAAGCGAGGAAGAGCTGGCCATTCTGGAGGAGCTGTTTCAGGCTCCGGTGGACGTGGGCACGGTGAACTTCGGATCGCCCCTGGTTGGCTCCGGAGTGCTGGCCAACAGCCGGGGGTATCTGGCCGGGGCGGAGACCACGGGCCCGGAGCTGGGAAGGATAGAGGACACACTAGGTTTTGTGGGGTGGTGAAATGAACAAGTACGTTATCCGAGGTAGTTACAGGGCCGGGATTCTCGGGAATGAGTGGCGGACCTTCACCAAGGAGATTGTCAGCCAGAACGAGAAGAACGCCAGGGATAAGGCCTACTCCATGATGGGTAGCGAGCACGGCCTGAAGAGAAACTCGATAGTATTAGATGAGGTGACTCTCAGTGAGTGATGCCTCCGCGGATGATCAGGTCCGATCTCTGTTGATGGCCTATCAGGAATACCAAGCGGAGGCAGAGGCCATCGTCCAGCAGCTCAACCTGACCCAGATGACCGTTCAGGGGCTGGACCGGGCGGTCAGCGCCATCGAGGCCATGCAGTCGGCTGTGGAGGGCCAGGATATCCTGGTGCCCATCGGGTCGGGGTCGTTCATCCATGCCAGGCTGGCATCCAGAGAGAAGGTGATCCTGAACGTCGGATCCGGGGTCTCCATAGAAAAGCCCGCTGCAGAGGCCGTAGAGAACCTGAAGGTCCGCCGGACCGAGGTGGCGGAGGGCTCCAAGAAGCTCAACGAGGTTCTGGCCAAGATAGAGGAAGAGATGGCCAAGATTCAGTCGGTAGTGGAGAAATACCAGGCTGGGAGCGAAGGAGTTGTTCAATAAGCTGAAGGAGAAGCTGGCCGGGTTCAAGGAGTCCGTGGCCAGCAAGATCAAGGAGAAAGCCTCCGCTCCCCGGGACTCTCTGGCCAAGGTCTCCGCCACCAGTAATGAGGTGCCGGCCAAATCCGCAGCCAGGAACTCGAACAAAGGCGCCGGGTCGGGCAGCTCTTCTGCCGTGCAGGCGGCAGAGGCGCCAAAGGCCAAAGAAAACTCCAGGCCCAGGATCTCCCTGGCGGAGAAGGCCAAGGCCCTGATCATCGAGCGGGAGGTCATCCTGGACGAGAAAGACCTCTCTGAGCCCCTGTGGCAACTGGAGATGGCCCTGCTGGAGAGCGACGTGGCCCTGCCGGTGGCCGAGGAGATCGTGACCTCCATCAAGACCGACCTGACGGGACGGAAGAAGAAGATCGGGTCGGACACTGGCGAGCTGGCCGAGGTGGCCCTGCGCTCGGCGCTGATGAAGGTTCTTTCCAGGAACAGCTTCGATTTTGACGAGTTCATGAAGACGGCCCCAAGGCCGGTCAAGATCATCTTCGTAGGCGTCAACGGCACCGGGAAGACCACCAGCATTGCCAAGGTGGCCAAGTACCTGAAGGATCAGGGATACTCGGTCATACTGGCCGCGGGAGACACCTTCCGGGCGGGGGCCATAGAGCAGATCGAGGTCCACGCCACCAAGCTGGACATCAAGCTCATAAAGCACAAGACCGGCGGAGACCCGGCGGCAGTGATCTTCGACGCCGTGGAGTACGCCAGGTCCCACAACAAAGATGTGGTGCTGGCAGATACCGCAGGCAGGCTGCACACCAACATCAACCTGATGGACCAGATGAGAAAGATCGTCCGGGTGACCAAGCCGGACCTGCTGATTTTCGTGGACGAAGCCATCGCCGGCAACGACGCCGTGGAGCGAGCCCGTCTGTTCAACGAGTCTGTGCCCATCAGCGGCAGCATCCTGACCAAGACCGATGCCGACGCCAAGGGCGGATCGGCCATATCCATCGCCCACATCACCGGAAAGCCGGTTCTGTTCCTGGGCGTGGGCCAGGACTATCCGGACCTGATCAAGTTCCGGCCGGAATGGCTGCTGGAAAGGCTGCTGGGAGAGAGCGAGAACTGATAAATTCAGGCCAGGGCCATAGAAGTCCGGCGTCCGGGCATCAAATCATCCGGCCCTCCTGAAACTCTTCCTCGTCGGCGAGCCCCCGCATGGGAGCCACGGCCATGTACTCCCGGATCATGGCCGGAAAGGACCGGGACTCCATGAACCGCAGGCCTAGTTGCTCCGCCCACCTCTGGATTCCCAGGTCCTGGGAGACCACTGCCGCGTCCAGATCCTTGGCCAGGAGCAGGACGTCGATATCCGGCGCGCTGTCCAGGATGCCGTAGCGCAGAGCGTTCCTGTACTTTTCCCGGAACTTGCGAATTATGCTGCCTATGACCTCCCGCTCGATGTCCTCCTTCATATCCTTCAGGTTGGGCTCGCTGGAGCTGAGGGTCACGCATCTGGAGACCGCCTCCCAGATGGCCTCCTCGGAGACGTTCATGCCCTTGTTGATCCGGCCGCGCATGTAATCCACATACTCGTAGAATATCTTGGACGGAATCTTGACCCGGTAGCGATCCGGGGTCTTCTTGACCAGCCAGGTGTCCACCTTGCTGAGCACCACGGCGTTGCAGTTGTTGTTCCGGGCGAAGTCCTTTATCTCGTTGTACACCGACGGGTAAGGGACGTAGCAGCTTATCCCCAGATGAAGCCGGCCCTGAGCTACCCGCTCCAAGATGGCGTTCATCCCTTCACAAATTGTATTGCAGCCCTCGCCCTCCCATGCCTGGGAGTCCGTCAGGGCCGTGGTATCAAGAACGAACCTCTGGCGTAACATCCAGTTAAGTTCTTGACCGTCAGAATATATAAAATGGCATCCACCGGATACAAAGGATTAATAAACCCAGGTTCCAGGTATCTGAGGTGAGATCTTTGCAGCCACTGGCATTCACCCTTTCCAAAATAGAGAACCTGATGCACCAGGTAACCTTCGATCCCCTGACCGGCCGGGGAAAGATCATCACCAACACCTCACTGGTCAGAAAGGAGCAGATCGAGGAGACCCTGGCCGTCTTTCACGACGCCATAACCAGCGGGCTGGCCGTATGCCCTCTGATCAAGCTGGAAGAGGACGGCAAGCACGTCCGCATCTACACCGCCTGCAGCATGACCATCGACGGCGTGCTGCTCAAGCAGGGCATACCGGTGCGGCCCAAGGGGGGCGGCCTGATCGAGGTGCTGGACCGGGAGCCGCTCCGGTTCACGGACATGCTCATGTACTGGGCCACCACCATCGATCCCATAGACATACTGATCGCCCAGGAGCTGACCGGCATCACCGGCATGATGAGGACCGGAAACGGCCGAATTCTGGGCAATCTGCAGGAGGTGCCAATGCTGGCCCGGGAGAGGATCGAGGAAGTCCTGGACCACCTGGCCCGGGTGGAGTTCACCGGAGTGCTGGAGCTGGGTGAGCCCAACATGGACGTGCTGGGAGTGCCGGTGGAGCGGGACCATCTGGGAATAGCCCTGGTGGGGGGCACCAACCTGGCGGCAGCGGCCCTGGAGTACGGGATAGGCATCCAGACCGAGTCCATCTCCGGCCTGACCGAGGTCGCCGAGATGGGGCATATCGAAGATATCGTCTGCTAATCAGGACGCCTGGCCGGCCCGGGCGGCGGCCCAGCCTGAAGCCTCGGCCGCCTGCCTATCGGCAGACGAAGAGATGCTCCGACGGCCCCCTGTCGACGGCCAGGGGAGGCTAGCGGCTCGAAACGGTTATAGTTCATCGATTCAACTCTTTTTATCTGTGAAGAACCGAGAGATTGCCAAGATCCTTTACGACATGGCGGAGCTGCTGGAGCTCAAGGGAGAGAACCGGTTCAAGATCATCGCCTACTCCAAAGCGGCCCGGGCCATCGAGTCCCTGAAGGAAGACATCGAGGATGTCTGGCGGCAGGGAGAGCTGAAGGCCATCCCCGGCGTGGGAAAGGCCATAGCGGACAAGGTCCGGGAGTACCTGGAGACCGGCCAGATCCAGTCCTACCAGATCCTGGTGGCCGAGACCCCGCCGGGGCTGACCGAGCTTCTCCAGGTTCAGGGCATGGGGCCCAAGACCGTGGCCCTGCTGCACGACAAGCTGGGTGTCACAAACATCGACCAGCTGGAGCAGGCCGCGCTGCAGCACCGCATCCGCCGCCTTCCCCGCATGGGCGCCACCCGGGAGGCCAACATCCTGAAGTCCATCGACCGCTACCGCAGGCGGTCCACCCGGATTCCCCTTTACGTGGCAAAGCCAATCGTTGACCAGATCCTGGACTATCTGGGCCAGATCCCCGGCCTGGAGCACATTACCGTGGCCGGCAGCTTCAGACGGGGCCGGGAGACGGTGGGAGATATCGACATCCTGGCCACCTCCAGCTCTCCGGAGGCGGTGATCGGCGCCTTTGTGCAGATGCCCAGCGTGGAGGAGGTGCTGGGCCAGGGTCCCACCAAGGCCAGCGTGATAGTGAAGGAGACGGTGCAGGTGGACCTGCGAATCGTGGACCACCGGTCCTACGGCACGGTGATTCAGTATTTTACCGGGTCCAAGGAGCACAACGTCAAGCTGCGGGGGCTGGCCCTGCAGCGGGGCTACTCCCTGAGCGAGTACTCCCTGAAGAGGGTGGCCACCGGGGAGGAGCTGTACTTCGACCGGGAGGAGGACGTCTACGCCCGGCTGGGGCTGCCCTACATCCCCCCGGAGCTGCGGGAGGACCGGGGGGAGATCGAGGCCGCCCTGGCCGGCAAGCTGCCCCGGCTGGTGGAGCTGCAGGACATCAAGGGAGACCTGCACGTGCACAGCGCCTGGTCCGACGGCCTGGGAAGCCTGGAGGAGCTGGCCTCCGCCGCCCAGGGCCTGGGCTACCAGTACCTGGGGCTGTGCGACCACTCCCCCAGCGTGGGCATCGCTGGCGGGCTGTCCGAGGAGCGGCTGCAGGAGAAGATTGCGGCGGTGGAGAAGTTCAACCAGGGCCAGGACGGCTTCAGGATGCTGGCGGGAACGGAGGTGGACATCAAGGCCGACGGCTCCCTTGACTACCCGGACCGCATCCTGGAGAGCTGCGACCTGGTGGTGGCCAGCATCCACATGGCCCAGAACCAGACGGAGAGGGAGATAAACGGCCGGCTGATCAGCGCCATCGAGAACGAGCACGTGGACATAATCGCCCATCCCACCGGCCGGCTGATCGGGAGGAGAGACCCTTACGACGTGGACCTGCAGGCGGTGCTGGAAGCCGCCCGGGGGACGGGGACCATCATGGAGATCAACGCCCACCCCAACCGGCTGGACCTGGACGACCACTGGTCCCGGGTGGCCAAGGACATGGGAGTCCCGGTGGCCATCAACACCGACTCCCACGCTCCGGACCAGCTCAGGCTGATGAGCTACGGGATCAGGGTGGCCCGCCGGGGCTGGCTGGAGGCGGGTGAAGTGGTGAACACCCGGCCGCTGACCGACCTCCTGCCGCTGCTGGACCGCTGAACTGAGGGCTTATGCAAAAGGTCCGGCCTGGTGGCTGAAAAGACCTCAGATGGGGGCCCGGGCGGGTGAGATCCTACCCCGTCCACACCTCCATCTGCATCTGGTGGTAGTACTCGATATTCCGGGGCACGAGCTCCAGCACCACGTACTCCGGATTGTCCGCCGTGCCGAAGTAGGGCTCCAGGTTCGGCGACCAGTACTTCTTCCTGGTCTCCAGGTCCTCGTGGACCCGGGCCGAGGCCTGGATCACCACGTAGGGATCTTCATAGCTCTTTCCCGACCAGATGGAGACCGCCACCTCGGGATTCTTTCGCAGCTGCTGTACCTTGCGAGAGGTCCTCATGGTGGCGGCGATCAGCCTCAGGTCCTCCTGGCCGCTGGTGGCCATGAACCTCACCGCCGGCAGGGTCCTACCGGACTGCTGGTCGATGGAGGCGATGGCGGCCACGTGATCACCGCCCATGACCTCCAGAATGCGATCTTTCAATGCCATAAGTTCAACACCCCATCATTCTCTCCGCCCTTCATAATTATAACTAATGATGGTAATGGATCGACCGGCCAGATCCAATCCCCCCCAGGGCTGAAATATGCTCGATGGGCAGAGGGATGGCAACAGGGTTGGCGTGCCCTGCTGGAAGAAAAAACTTTGACAGAGGGTGATAGCTGGTGAGAGGGTGAGGGAGGGCGGCAGATATCATCACCGGGGAAGGTCCTGCCGGGGAGTCCTTGATGCAGAGAAGGTAATCAAAATGCTTACAATTGTGGAGGGCTGCGTCTTTTTGGACCTGGGCTGTGGGGATGGATTCTTGTCTCTGGCCGCTTCAGCCGCCGTGGGCTCTTCCGGCAGGGTCTATGCCCTGGACGTCCAGAGAGAGCCCCTGCAGGCCTTGCATAGAGCGGTGACAGAACGGAGAATAGCGAGTGTGGACCCCATCCTTGGCGACGCCGTGCTTCACCTGCCCCTTGGAGACGCCAGGGTGGACCTGTGCCTCATGGCCAACGTCTTTCACGGATTTCACGCTCGAAAAGAGGTGCCGGGGGTGATGGGGGAGGTAGCCCGGGTCTTAAGGCCCGGGGGCCTGGCGGCGGTGGTGGACTTCAAGAAGGAGGAGACCCCCTTTGGGCCGCCCCTGCGCATCCGGCTCTACGCCGAGGAGATCGAGGAGATGATGGCCCCCTTCGGCCTGCGGGGAGAATGGATCAGGGATGTGGGGATCAACCATTATCTGCTGCTGATGGTCAGGGTCTGACCGGACGGGACGGCACGGGTGAGCGGCGGACCGCCCTGAATCCAATTATAATATAAATAATACTAATAATAAAAATAGTAAACAGGTAGTTTGCATAACCTGTAGGAAAATTATTATTAGTTTCAGAGGGCAATATAGAACTCAGCCTTCCAAGGAGGGTACTTGATGACAAAGATGAACTGGTGGGCTTGCCCGCTGGAGCTGGATGAGGCTTCAAAATTGAGAGGATTGGACAAATATTTTTCCGATACTAACAAGTTCATGACCGCGGACCCGCTCACCATCAGCCTTCGCGGAGCCATGATCCGGGAGAAGAAGGACCTCTTTAGCCAAAACGACCTGGCCATAATGACCACCTTCCAGTTCGGGAAGGAGCCGCCGGTGCAAAAGCTGCATTACATGTGCAAGAATGTGAAATGCGGCTGGCAGGGGGACTTCTTCAACGATATCATCCTGTCCATCCGGGACTTCAAGGACCTGGACAGCGGCCTGGCCCTGAGGACCCAGATTTACGACATGGA
Source organism: Methanosarcinales archaeon (assembly GCA_013415595.1). Taxonomy (GTDB): domain Archaea; phylum Halobacteriota; class Methanosarcinia; order Methanotrichales; family Methanotrichaceae; genus JAAEEW01. The sequence continues at coordinate 9,875 of JAAEEW010000067.1, forward strand.
CAAGTTCGACAAGGATCTGGTGGAGAAGATCTGCGGGATCGCCAGCAGCACGGCCACCGCCTTCCCCTACCTGGCGCCCTACGTGGGAGCGGCATCCTTCGGCTCCAAGGCCCTGCTGGACGTGATCCACGACCTGGACAAGCACGACGAGATCGTGGACCAGCGGGTGAAGCTGGAGGCCGTGGCCTCCGGGACCGGCCACCACCTGCTGCAGCCGGGATATTTCATATGCTTCCGGGAGCCAATCGACGCCGCCGCAGAGGATTTGTCTCTGGACAGCGAGCTGCACGTGATCAAGGGCGACGGCAAGGAGTTCGACCGGTTCAGCTATGCGGTGGTGGAGGTGCAACGGGAGTTCAAGGAGCAGAAGGACCTGGAGATCGATCCGAAGGCGGCCACGCTGATAGCCGAACTCAGCGGCCAGGGACAGAGCGGCAAGTCCGCCCTGGAGTTCCTGCGCGGCACCATCGACACCTATACCAAATTCAGGAAGCTGGAAAGGGTGCAGGAGCTGCAGGCCAAGACGGATCTCAACGATTCGGAGAAGGCGCTGCTGGAGGAGCTGAAGGGCGACAAAGAGCTGAAGGCCTTCATGCCCAAGCCTGCTTGAGAACAGGGAATTTATATTTTTCTGGCTCGCGAAGCTCGACCCTTCCCGGTAACGGCTCCGGGGGCCACTTTTCCTCTTTGCCATAAAATGTGGTGCGGGAACGCCCTAGTGCTGGACGGCAGGGAAAGTTCTCCGCCGCTTTTTTCCCCTTTTCAAATTTCCGTCTGTCGATCGGGCCAGATCGACGTCACTCTTTAAATAGCGAAATAAAGATATGTCCCCCCTGATGCTTCCCCTGCTCGTGGCCTGGATATCCCTGATATCCGCCTTTACCCTCTTTGGCTCCTGGTACGCCCGGCGCTATCAGCGCTCCGACGCCCTCATCGGCCTGTACGTGGCGTTTGGCATCTTCGCCAACATCGCCGCCACCAAGACCGCCAGCTTCGACCTGGGAATAGGGACGTTCTACGCCCCGGCGGTCATCCTCATCTTCGGGGTCACCTTCCTCATCACCGACGTGGTCAACGAGCGCTTCGGCCTGGCCGAGACCAGGAGGATGATCATCATCGCCTTCCTCTCCCAGGTGATCATCTCCTTCTTCTCCTGGCTGGTGGTCTCCCTGCCCCCGGCCCCCTTCTATCAGGATCAGCAGGCCCTCGCCACCCTGCTGGGCCAGGTCCCCCGCATAGTCTTCGCCTCCTGGGTGGCCTTCCTGGCCAGCGAGAACCTGGACGCCGTGATCTTCTCCTGGTTCAAGGCCCGGACCAAAGGCCGCCACCTGTGGGCCAGGAACGTCTTCAGCTCCCTTCCCTCCATGGTCCTGGACTCGGTCATCTTCATCACCCTGGCCTTCTACGGCATCATGCCCGTGCTCCCCCTGATCCTGGGAATCACGGTGACCAAGTGGCTTGTGGGCCTGGTGGACATACCCTTCATGTATCTGAACCGCTGGATCATGTACAGGAGCGACGATTAATCCGTCGCCATCCCCTTTTCCCAAAATCTACGGGGAGGTCATCTGCCACCCCCCTTCTAAAAAAAGGACCTCCTATTTGTTTTCCTGGAGCCATGGCGGCGCCCGTACTGAAGGTTATGATGCCCATAAATCTGAAGCTGATGAAAAATTTTATAACATTTTAAGGTTATATTCTGCCACTGGGGATAATTGCGAGGCCTGCCCCGGTCCTGGCGTTCGTGCTGACGCTTCTGCTCCTGCATACCCACTCAGCTCCAGCCCTGTCCGACCAGCCGCAGAGGGTCGTCCCTGCCGGGGAGATCCTGGAGCGGATCGAGAGAGGGCTGGCGGTGAACTACAGCGACGTCATCGTCGAGGGAGACCTGGACCTCTCGGAGCTGAGCCTCCACACCGAGAACGTGGAGCGCTCGGTGTACGACATCAAGTTCTTCGAGTTGCCGGAGACCGTAAAGGCAGTGGAGAGCCCCATAAGGATAGCCGACTCGGTGATAAGAGGGGAGGTGGACTTCCAGGATGCCGTATTCAAGAGATCCATCGACCTGGACGGCACCGAGTTCCAGGGAGACGTCCACTTCGAGTACTCCCAGTTCCGCAAGTACGCCTACTTTTCCGCCGCCCGGTTCAAGGGAGACGCCTACTTCTGGGATGCCCAGTTCAACGCCGACGCCTACTTCACCAACGTGGCCTTCAACGGATACGCCTCCTTCTTCAGGACCAGGTTCAACCAGCCCGCCTACTTCAGCAACGCCCGGTTCAGCCAGGACGCCTACTTCGGATACGCCAGGTTCGAGAAGAACGCCTATTTCGGAAGCTCCCGATTTTCGGGCTGCTCGGATTTCAGAGAGGCCTCATTTGCCGCCAACTCCTACTTCACCAGCTCCCGGTTCAGCCAGTCTGCCTACTTCTGGAACGCGATCTTCAAGGGCCCGACATTCTTCTGGAAGGCCTGCTTCGATGGGTACGCCGACTTCGGGGGGGCCCAGTTCACGGAGGCCGTTGACTTTGGACAGGGGAAGTTTCGGGGGCCGGCCGAGTTCAAGCAGGTGCTGATGGAGAAGGAGGCCAGCTTCGACAAGGCGGCCTTTGAACAGGACCTCAACCTGGAGAACTCGAAAATATATTCAATCCGCTTCAATGCCATTCTCGGCAACAACACGACCCTCAACCTCAAGGATTCGGACATCAATCGAATGCTGGTGAGCTGGGAGGCCATCGACGAGCACCTGGTCTACCACGGCTCCTCCTACCTCATGCTCATCAGAAACTTCAGAGGGCTGGAGCAGTACGCCGACGCCGATGACTGTTACTATCGATATAAACGAGAGAAGCAGGCCAGGCAAAGCGACCTCCTCTCCAAGTCCTTTGACGTCGTGGCCTGGCTGTCCTGCGGATACGGGGTGCGGCCGATGTACACCCTGTTTTGGAGCCTGTTCTCCATAATCTTCTTCGGACTGGCCTACTGGACCGGCAATGCCGTGCGGATGAACGTCGCTGCATCCGGAGAGGACGATATCTCCCTGGAGGACGCCATTTATTTCAGCGCCCTCATCTTCGTGACTCACCCCCCTTCCATCGACCGCCCGGTGGGCCGGTGGAGGTACCTGGTGCTGATCGAAGACGTGGTGGGCTGTCTGCTGCTGGCCCTCTTCCTGGTCACCCTGGGAAACGTGATGATCAGGTAGGCGGGGAGAGGCGAGCCGGAAACGGAGAGATGCGTCGGATGCAAAGCGATGAGCCGGAAACGGTGAGATGACGCCAGAAGAAGGCCATTGAGCCAGATCGAATTGCCGGGGATGGGCCGGACCAGGAGGAAGCGACCCCAGACCGAAATTGCCGGAGAGGAACGAAATGGCCCTCCCGGGGCCTTCAGTCCGCCTCTTCCCGGGGATAGACGTAGACTCCCCGGTCCTGGAGGTCCATGTCCAGTCCCTGAAACTCGGTCAGATACTCCTGGTGAATCTCCTCCGGGTCCAGGTCCGGGAAGAGCTGGGGGTGGAACCATTTGGCCAGGTAGGCAATCCCTATGAAATACCGGCAACTGCTGTAGGGGAGATAGACCCACAGGGGAGAGGTCATCACGTAGACCCGCCCCTCCTGCACTGCGGTCACCTCCTGCAGCTCGGGGCGGCTCATGATATCCTCCCGGGCCCGCTCCAGATCCGAGAGATCGGAGGCCCTCAGGCCATCGTAGTCGGCGCTGCTGAGCAGGACCAGGATGACATCGGGATTGGAGGAGGATATGTCCTCCGGATCGACGTCCCGAACGTCCTGCCCGGAGAATATGTAGCTTCCTCCGGCCATCTCGATGGGGTAAGAATCCAGGTTGAAGGTGGTGTATGGCCGCCACTCGCTGTAAACGAGGGGCCGGTCCGCCCTGGAGAGCGAATCGGTCTCGTCGGCGATGGAGTCGATGACCCCCTCATAGAAATCGATGAACAAATCGGCCTCCTCCTCTCGCCCGAATATCTGGCCCAGGATTTTGACCTCGTCTGCATAGAGGTCCGGACGGTTGCAGTACAGGCAGATCACGTTGATGCCCGAGTTCTCCAGAACGTCGATCTTGGGGGCCAGGGAGTCTCCCAGAGGTCCCGGCCCGGGGTGGAAGATCACCAGATCCGGCTCCAGCTCCACGATCTTGTCCAGGTCCGGCTCGAAGTACTGTCCGATGTTGGTGATATCCTGAAATTCCGAGAAGTAGGAGTAACCTCGCAGGCCGGGGACCCCCACCAGGACGTCCCGGGAGACCTTGATGGACCTCAGGGTCTCCAGATGCTGGGTGGCGGTGCATACCACCCGGTTCACCGGAGAGTCCAGGGTCACGCTCCTGCCGATGGAATCGGTCAGGGTCATGGGAAAGGACTGTGCCCCCGCCAGCTCGCCGGTGCAGGAAAGGCAGAACAGTAACAACATCAGCGCCGTGATTGGACGAATTTTGAAGATGACCATAACCCACCGGACCACGAATCTCCGCCGGCAATTTTGCCAAATATTGACATGATAAATGATGAACAATAATATCCACCGTTTGGGTTATATAATTTTCCCTGCCCATCTGATTAATTAAGATTTTATTATTAAATATTGATGGTGCCGGCGAGAGGACACTGACACGATAAGCCTTATAGTCATTGATAGGTAATCTTTAATGATGGGACTTCCGGGGACGGGGAGGGCTCGTCCCCCACCCAGATCGTTCTCGAGGGATTTGACGATGAAAACCTTGCCCAATTTATCGGGAATAGAGCGCGCAATCTTCTTGCCAAAGGCCGGGCCGGGGAGATCCTGGCCCACCGGCCTATGCCTGCTGATGGCCGCCCTTCTGACCGCATCCGTGGGACTGGGCCTGCCTGCGGACTGGGTGCAGATGAACGACGACGGCTTCTTCGGACAGCAGCCCACCGGGACGCCGACCGAGCTCTTCGTCTTCGGGCCGGACCTCTACGCCTACGACGACTACGGCCTTTACCGCATGATTCTGGACCCCTGCCTGCACTGGGAGAAGATTTACGTCCCGGTGGGCCCTGGCAGCTGGTCCTTCCGGCCCCTGGACGGCTTTCTCTACCTGTCCAGCGGGGCTGGAGAGCTGTGGATGATCGCCCAGGGAGGCGACTATGCCGCTGACTGGAAGCAGGTGTCCTGCAGCGGCCCGGCTGCAGGGTCCAGAATCTATCCCCAGGCCACCTTCGGCGGACAGCTTTACGCCTCCGTCTACCAGCCGGGGAAGGACACCTTCGACATCTGGCGCTCCCCCGACCTGGGCAAGACCGCAGCCGTCTGGACCCAGGTGGTCTCATCCGGATTTGGCGACCCCCAGAACCGGGGCCTTGCCTTCATGCCCCTCTTCAACGGCAAGATCATGGCCGTGACCACCGAGACCAGAACCGGGGTCTTTGGCGATCCCAGCGGTTTCAAGCAGGGGATCGAGGTGTGGGAGAGCGCCACCGGCGACCCGGGAAGCTGGTACCAGGTGAACCAGGACGGCTTTGGCACGGAGACCTCCATCGCCAATCCTCCTCTGACGTTTCGAACCAACCAGGACGCGGGATCCTTTGCCGTCTACAACGGACTGCTCTACATCGGCACCATGTCCCACTACGGGGCCCAGGTGTGGCGCTACGACGGCTCGGGATTGAGCGGCTGGACCGAGGTCACGCCCCCCTGGGCCGGGGTTTGCGACCTGGGCTGCGGCCCGGGGAGGGACAACTCCCTGGCCGTCTTCCAGAACTACCTGTACCTGGCGGAGGGCTTCCCCACCGCCAACCTGGCCAGATACGACGGCGTCTCCTGGACGGTGGAGGTATCCGGCCCCAATCCCTTTGACCCCACCAACGGCGGCCTATCCTCCCTGGCGGTGCTGGGGAGCAAGCTGTACGTGAGCACCCTTCACGCCCCCTACAGCGGCCAGGTCAGGGGCGACCAGGTCTACGGCTACCCCTATTCCCAGAAGCCGGCCGTCTGCCTGAGGAGAGAGGCCCCCGATCTGCTCTACGATCCGCCCCTCATCCGCTGGCTGGTCCCCGAGCAGATCGTCCAGGTGACCTGGTGGATCAGGAACGAGGGGCAACTGTCGGTGGAGGAAGACTACCTCATAAGCTACTACCTGGACGGCGAGCTGGTGCACCAGGAGCCCGGCCCCCACCTGGCCCCGGGAGAGTCGGCAGAGGTCTCCTTCAGCCGGGAGGTCCAGGCCGGAGATCACCAGATGACCATGATGGTGGACGAGGAGGGCCGGGTGGAGGAGTCCTCCACAGACAACAACCGCTACTCCTTCCGCTTCCAGGCGGCGGCCAGGGACGGCCTGCCCCCGGCAGGGGAGGGCGGCCAGGGCCCCAGCATTGCTGCCGAGGCAGTCCCGGTCTGCCTCTCCCGGGAGGAGAGCCATGAGATCACCGCCCGCTGGTCCACCGGGGCCCTGCAGGTGGATGCCCTTTCCCTGGTGCTGGAGTCCCCCGGAAGCAGACGGATCCTGGACCTGGGAGCCGGGGAGGGAGAGACGGTCCTGGAGGTGAGCCTCTTCCAGGGAGGGACGGTCAATCTGATCCTGCAGGCCCAAACCCCGGAGGGCGTGAGAACCGCCTCCACCAGCGTGGAACTCGCCCCCTGCGGAGGCATGGAGATGATGCAGACCCCCGACCTGCAAATCGTGCCCCTGCGCCCCATCGTACAGCAGATGCCGGGAGTGGAGATCCTGCCTGCCAACGACGTGCAGGGCTACGACCTGAGGCCCATCTTCATAGAGGGCTGAGGCCCGGGGCCTCTCCTTTTTTTTCCTGCCACCATTTCGCTCTCTCCAGGCTGGACAAGGCTTTTATTCCCGCCCCCCGGAGGATCTCGACCATGAGCTACCTAGAGGAGATCAAAAGGCAGGGACGCGATGCCAACCCGTTCTTCGTGATGATGGGCATTGACGTCGTCTCCTTTGGCCAGGGGCAGGCCGAGCTGACCATGGAGGTCCGGCCGGAGATGATGAACGGAGCGGGATGGATGCAGGGAGGGCTGTTCACCGCTCTGTGCGACGAGGCCATGGCCCTGGCCCTCTTCACCGTCCTGGAGGAGGGGGAGGGCATCGCCACCGTCTCCGAGAGCACCTCCTTCGTCCAGGGGGTGCGAAAAGGCTACATCTCTGCCACCGGCCGGGTGATCAGGAAGGGCAGACGTATCGTCTTCACCGAGGGAGAGGCGGTCAGAAAATCAGATGGCGCCCTGCTCTCCCGGACCACGGCCTCCTTCGTCATCGTTTGAATCGGCGGAATCGACCGATCAGGTGCTGGCCACATCGCCTGGGAGGGGGAGACGGCAGCCCCCGGGCGCCGGTGGGGCCAGATCCCGGAGGGGAGGCGTCCGGCGCTGCGCTCTACAGGTAGCGCTTGGTGATGGACTTGTCTATCCACCGCTTGACCACGTGCAGCAGCCGGGAGGGGACCGGCAGGCAGCTGTCGCCGTAGACCCCCAGGGCGCAGCCGTTTCCGGTGGATATCAGGGCCAGGGGGTGGTCCGCCCCGGCCAGAATCGAGTAGGGCTTCAGGGGCTTTCCCCGGGCCAGGTGGTGGAGGTTCCGGGCGGTGTGGCTGGCCTGGCGCTCGGCCTCGATCCCGGTCTTGGTGGCGATCCGGCCGCCGATCTCCACCCAGGCGCAGTCGCCCAGGACGAAGATGTTCTCCGCCGCTCGCAGATACTGGTCGGTCTGAATCCAGCCCCTATTCATGGGCAGGTCCAGGTCCTGGGAGAGGGCGCAGCGCTTGATTCCTGCCGTCCAGATGGCCATGTCGCAGTCCAGGGAGCTTCCGTCGTGAAAGATTATGCTGTCCCTGGTTACCTCCGCCACCCGGGCGTTGGTGATGACGTTGATTCCCTTTCTGCCCAGAGCCTTCTCCACCCGGCAGGAGACGCCGGCGGGGAAGACTGGCAGCAGCCGGTCCATGGCCTCGATCACGTAGATGGAGGTCTCCATGCTGTCTGCCAGGACGCAGGCGGTCTCGATGCCGGTAAGGCCCGAGCCGATGACCATTATCCGGTCCGGGTAGGTGCTCTCCGCGTACTCCCGGGCCCGCATGGTCTCCTCCAGGGTGTTCAGGGAGAAGGTGTGCTCCACCCCCCTGATGCCGAAGTAGTTCTGCACCGCCCCCGTGGCCACCACGGCCACGTCGAAGGGCACCCGGGTCCTCTCGCAGACCACCTCGTGATCCTCGATGGCCAGGGCCTTCTCGTTCACCAGCTTTGCGCCCACCTTCTCACAAAAGGGCCTCAGGGGAGCGGTCATGTCTTCTACCCGGACCAGACCGCCCATGTAATCGGGATAAAGAGCCTGGCACTCCACCTGGTGCTTGGGCTCGATCAGTGTGATATCCAGGCGGCGTGAGGAGGCCAGCCTCACCAGCTCGGCGCCGGCCATTCCTCCACCGATGACTGCCACCTGCATGCGTTCTTTGGGATTTTTCCATTTCACAGCCATATGTCGGGCTTCCTATTGCGGGGGACCACTCCACAGTCATCAGCTAAAGAAATTTCGCAGCGAAACTTACCGAAAAATGGTGAATATATCCCCGATAGTGTAAATTTATTGGATTTGAGTCTGTAATATTTGTGATGATGTTTTCCGTCATCGCCCCGGCCACCGGGAGACGGCCGCTGGACCTTTGCCAATGCATCGACAAAGGAGAGCCGGGAGGCTGGACTTCGGGAGAAGGCTAAAGCGAGAGCAGGGGATATTAGTTATAAATGCCGGAAAATTTTAGGTTGTTATCCGCGTTTCGAGGGGCCGGGGAGAATGGAGTCCGAACTCATCCCCGGGAGGGGGAAGGGAACCAGGAGTTCCGGACACTGACCGGGTGGGAAAAGAGGAGAAGCAGGGCAGCCCCAGAGTAGCCCCAAAGTGCGCCCGGCCCAAATAAAGGGGAATTTGCAGCCGGGCAGATGAGAATATTTATTGCCGACCGGGGGCAGCCTGATGTCATGAGGTTCAACA
>JAAEEW010000068.1 GCA_013415595.1 Methanosarcinales archaeon
CCCACCGGAAACCTGCTCTCCCCGGAGCGGATGAAGGCCATCGCCGAGCTTTCGCCCTACGTAATCTCCGACGAGATCTACCACGGACTGGTCTACGAGGGCCAGGAGCACTCCATCCTGGAGTTCACCGATCAGGCCTTCGTCCTCAACGGATTTTCCAAGCTCTACGCTATGACCGGGCTACGCCTCGGATACCTGATCGCTCCCCCCCAGTTCATCCGGCCCATCCAGAAGATGCAGCAGAACCTGTTCATCTGCGCCAACTCGGTGGTGCAGGTGGCGGGAATTGCCGCCCTTCGTGAGACGGAGAAGGACGTGGCCCGGATGAAGGCCATCTACGACCAGCGCCGCCGGTTCATGATCAGGCGTTTGAAGGAGCTGGGATTTAGAATCACCGTGGAGCCCACCGGGGCCTTCTACGTCTTCGCCAACGCCAGGCACATCTCCGGCGACTCCTACGGCCTGGCCTTCGACATCCTGGAGAAGGCCCATGTGGGAGTGACCCCGGGGGTGGACTTCGGAGCCAACGGCGAGGGCTACCTGCGGTTCTCCTACGCCAACTCCCTGGAGGAGATCGCCGAGGGACTGGACCGCATCGAGGAGTATCTGAACCAGAGAAAGAGATGGTGATGGATCGGCCCTGGTTGGAGTCCTCACATGGGTTTAGCACGGGTTTTCAGAAGATGGCCCCTCAGATTGCCTCCTCAAACGGACTTCTCAATAGCCTTCTCAAATTTTTCTTCCATTCTCCGAGCTGGTCGGTGCGGCGCTCTGGTGTCCAGGAGTAATATAAAACTACAGAACATTTAATACCTTTCCCGATAGAGCCCGAGCCATGGAACTGGAGGAATGCATCAAGGGACGCAGGAGCATCCGACGCTACCGGGACCAGCCCGTCCCCCGGGCGGCCGTGGATAAGCTTCTCGAAGCCGGGGTCTACGCCCCGTCCGGAATGAACATTCAGCCCTGGAGGTTCGTGGTCATCCAGAACAAGGAGACCATTCAACTGCTCTCCCGCAAAACGAAGGAGCTGCTTCTGGGCATGCCCTGGCCGGAGAATCTGTTGAAGGCCTTCTCATCCGAGGAGGATACCATCTTCTACGGCGCACCCCTGCTGATTCTGATCGCCGTGAAGCGGATCGAGGAGTGGAAGACGGTCAACCTGCTGGACACCGGCCTGGTCGCCGAGAACATGTTCCTGCAGGCCTACCAGGACGGACTGGGAAGCTGCTTCATCGGCTTTGGCTCCGTCCTCAACCAGGATCCCCAGCTCCTGGCCCAGATGGGAGTCCCGGAGGACCACGAGCTTCTGGGCTGTCTGATCTTCGGCTATCCGGCACAGAGCCCTTCCACCAGGCCCCGGGAGGCCCGGGTCCTAGGATGGATCGAGTGACTCCTGAAGGAGGAGCGACTCTGAGGGAGTGCGGTCACTGAAATCCGGGGGAGGTCGCCTGGACGATCATGCGATCCACAGGGGGTGATGGGTGATTGGTGGAGCTGAGCGGCAAATGAGCGGATGCGCAAATTAGCTGAGGGGCTAATGGACAAAGGGGCAAATGAGCTGAAGAGAGAGGATGCCCAGAAAGAAAGGATGGCGGGGAGCTCCGGCTGGTTGAGGGAAGGATCGCCTCTGAAGCCCTGCCTCTAAAACCGGCAGCTCGTCCTTCCGGTCTTCTCGAAGTACTGCTGGTGGTACTCCTCCGCCCTCCAGAACTGGGAGGCGGGCTCGATCTGGGTGACGATATCCCTGCCCAGGCGCCCCGACCTCTGGAGATGGTCCCGGGAGGCTCTGGCCTGTGCCTCCTGCTCCGGGGTGTGGTAGAAGATGACCGAGCGGTACTGGGTGCCGTAATCCGGTCCCTGTCTGTTGGGGGTGGTAGGATCGTGCATCCTCCAGAAGGCCTCCAGAAGCTCCTGGTAGGAGACCAGGGAGGGGTCATAGACCACCTTCACCACCTCGGCGTGGCCGGTGCGGTTGGTGCACACGTCCCGGTAGGTGGGGTTATCCAGGGTCCCGCCCATGTAGCCCACCGCCGTGGAGACCACTCCCATCATCTTCCGGAAAGCGGCCTCCACACCCCAGAAGCAACCGGCCCCGAAGGTGGCCTTTTGAAGAGCGTCTGACATCTACATCCTCCAATTATTCTTTTATCGGGTCGAGGCTATTTATCGATTCTCTCTGCCGCCGCCTGGCTGCCGGCCTCAGCCACAGGGCTAATTGCAAACGCCCAGGCTGCGGGCCATGCCCCGGCCGGCCAGAATGCCGGGGGCGGCAGCGGTCACTATCCCCCGGGAAAGGCCAGCCCCGTCCCCGGCGGCGTAGAGGTTGCGGATGCTGGTCTGCATCTCCCGGTCCAGGCTGATCTCCCGGGCGTAGAACTTGATCTCCGGGGCGTAGAGCAGAGTGGAGTCGGCGTTGACCCCGGGGATGATCTCGTTTAAGATCTCCAGGCCCTCGATCACGTCCATGAGGACCCGGTGGGGCAGGGCCATGGAGATGTCCCCCGGGGTCACGTCCTGCAGGGTGTTTCTCACCGGATTTCTGGCGATGCGCTCCTCGGTGGACCTCCGGCCCCGGTGCAGGTCACCAAGCCTCTGCAGGACTGGCTTTCTTCCCCCGATGGTGGTGGTGAGCTTGGCTATGGACATGCCGTAGGCGGTGGTGTTCTCCACCGGCTCGGTCAGCTCCAGCCGGACCAGAAAGGCGAAGTTGGTGTTGTCGGAGCGCTCCTCGGTCATGGAGTGGCCGTTGGTGGCTATGAACTCCGGGTACTCCTCCTTGACCACCAGCCCGCCGGGGTTGGTGCAAAAGGTCCTCACGAAGTCGTCGTAGCGGTAGGTGACGATGTGGAACTTGGGGTCCCGGTTGATCCTGGTAACCGGGTCCATGATTATGGAGGGGACCTCCACCCTCACCCCCACGTCCAGAGGGCCGTAGCGGGATTTGATGTCATACCTCTCGATCAGCTCGTCGATCCACTGGGCCCCCACCCGGCCCGGGGCCAGCAGGGTTCTGTCCGCCTGAACTGCAGTTCCGTCCCCCAGCCTGACCCCGGCACAGCAGGAGTCCTGCACCAGCAGATCGGCCACAGAGGCCCCGGTCAGGAACCTGATTCCCCGTCCCTCCAGGTCCCTCTTGAAGGCGGCGATTATGGCCGGGGTCCTGTCCGAGCCCATGTGCCGCTGGCGGATGGGGATGAACCGGGCCCCGGCGGAGGCAGCCTTGCGCTTGAGCTTCTCCACCTCCTCCGCCTGAGGCTCCAGGACCTGGCCCTGGGCTCCGCACCTGACGAAGGTGGAGTCCACCTCCTCTATCAGGCTCCAGGCATCCGGGCCGGCCAGGCTCTCCAGGTCGCCGCCGATGCCGGGATGGAGGTTCAACATGCCGTCGGAGTAGGTGCCGGCGCCACCGATCCCGCACATGATGTGGCAGGGCTGGCAGTGCAGACAGCGACCGCGCTTCTTCATGGGGCAGACCCGGCCGGAGATGTCCTGTCCCTGATCTATCACCAGAACGTCCAGCTCCAGGCCGGACAGCTCCTGGGCGGCGAAGAGGCCGGCCGGACCGGCCCCCACGATGACCACGTCGACCATGTGGAATTATTATTGATGTTATTGCTATTTAGGGTGTGTGCAAATCTTCTGCGCGATTCCATTTATCTGCCCATATTCTGATCAAGCCGCCGCTGCAGTCCATACAGACGAGATATGACTTCGCCCGGGCTCCCTGTTCCATTCTCATGCCCTCTGGTCACTCTGATATCGGCCCCTCTGATAGCACCGGCCCGGCCGGGGCACGAACCGGGGAACCGTGGCCCGGTAATCCCGAAAGGCCGCCCCCAGCTCGGCCGAGAGCCGCCGCTCCTCGTGCAGGGCTCCCAGGTAGAAGTAGATGGAGATCAGCAGGTAGACCGTCAGCTGGTTCACGGTCATGAACGTCGAGGACCAGATCAGCACCAGGCTGAAGAGGAACAGGGGATTTCTGGTCCAACAGTAAAATCCCTTCACCTCCAGGCTCCCGCTGGCCAGGTCGTCGTCCCGGCTGGGGATCAGCCCCAGGAAGGACCAGGGGCCGATCTGCTTCAGGGTGAGCATCAACCCCAGCACGGCCCCGGCCTGGATCAGAATCAAGAGGTACAGCCAGGGCCGGGGAACCACGTAGAGCAGGCGGTCGGGCAGCCAGAGCATCATCAGCCCCAGGGGGGCCAGGGTGATCACGGCCACCGCCGAGTAGACCAGCCGGTACCAGGGCTGCATCCCGGGAAGCCGCCGCCTGGCCAGGTCCTTGAACCGGCGGCTGGCCATCAGGCTGTGCAGGGCGGCATAGGCTACAAAGTAAGAGGCCAGATAGAGCGGGCCGGTCCATTCAGCCATTTCAGTCCTCCGGGAAGGGCATGGTGAAGTGAATCAGGATCTCGTCTCCATCCTGGCAGCACCTCAGATGGACTCCCCGGTCCTCCAGCCTGGACTCCACCAGGTCGATGACCTCCTCCAGGGGATTGACGGCTTTGACCGAGATGCCTTTCCAGGCCTCGAAGGAGCCGGTGACCAGGTCCTCCTCGAACTCCATGGCCGGCATGTTGACACAGCGCTCCTCCAGCTCGGCGAAGGCCACTCCGGACCGGTCCGCCGCCACCACCCGGAGCTGATAGTACTGCTCCGAGGTCCAGGTACACACGACGGCTGGAGATGGTCCCTGGTCGTCCTGCCGGATGGTGAACCTGTGGTCCATGATCCTCAGGTCCCGGGACGAAAGGCTCCGCCCATCCGCCTGAGACCGGGCCATGCCCTCCAGGGCGGATATCATCTCCCCCAGGGAGCCCAGGACCTCCGCGGCGATGCGGTCGAGGCGGTCAATCCGGGCATCACGTCTCATGCTCAACAATTGGCACCTCCAGGATTGAATATTTTATCGTTGCTTTGGCCGGGACCTCCCCTTCCTGGCCCGATCCCCGGCTCGAGCTGACGCTGTCTGAAAACGAGTTCCGGGATCGTCTTCCCGGATCATTCATGAACCGAAAAATTGACCCGCACCTGCCACCAGGGCCAGCGCCGATCCCGGCCAGGCCATAGCGGACCACATCGGACCATGCCAGACCAGCGATCCCGCGATTGACCATAGCAAATCCCGGGCTCGATGGCGCAGGAGCCTCACCAGCTTTTAATAGTGGTCTGACGAAAGGGCAGCTCTTGTTTGTGATATCCGTCTTCAAGGGGAGCGACCTTCAAGGGAGCGACCGGCAAAAATCCGGGTGATCCGACACGACCAGATGCAGTTCGAACGAATTGAGCAGGCAGGAGCATCAGTTCTGGGAGACCCTGGAGAAGCAGGGAGATGAGGTGGAGCTGAGATACGCCAGAGATCTGCCCGACGACACCCCGGAGTTCATCATCCGTCACCTGATCCAGTTCGAAACGGAGGTATCCCGGTTCTGCTTCCAGGGCCTCTCCGGCCTGGTGCTGGACGCCGGCTGCGGAAACGGAAATCTGCTGGTCCATGCCAGAGAGCAGCTCCAGAGCCGGGGATTCCAGGCGGTGGGAATGGACTTCTCCGCCATGATGCTACGCCGGGCGGCCAGACGACGGGGGACTTCCCCTGGCGACTCCTTCTTGCAGGGATGTGTGGACCGCCTGCCGTTCCAGGACCAGGCCTTCGACGCCCTGCTGTGCAGCGGGGTCCTGACCTGCCTATCCTCGATGGAGGAGGCAGAGAGCGCCCTGCAGGAGTTCTGGCGGGTGCTGAAGCCAGGCGGCATCCTGACCGTGGACTTCTTCAACCGCTCCTCCCATTTCACCAGGCTTCGCCGCCTGGCCGGAGAGAGGATCGAGCCGCCGGAGTACATGACCCCGGAAGAGTTCAGCACCCTGCTCCAGGGCTCCGGATTCAGGGTGGTCGATCAGAGGGGATTTGACTTCAAGCCCTTCCAGGGGTACCTGTTCATGAGCAGGCTGAAGGCGCTGGACCCGGGATTCGTTCAGGAGAGGTTCACCCGCCTGGTGGAGACGAAGGTGGTCCCCAGAATTCCCCGGGCCAGCCGGCTGGGCTATCGCATCTACCTGCGCTGCCAGAAAGTGTGAGCTGAAAAGCCTGAGACCCGGCACCGACCGCTAACCTTCAGCCAGGGCTGCCTCGGGAACGGCCATTCCCAGGGGATTTTCCATTCGGGGCCGGCTGCTGTAGCGGAAGTACAGGGCCAGTCCGGCCAGGTAAAAGGCCAGGGAGACGCTGCTGGAGACTACCAGAATGGTGTTCTCAAGGCCAAAGCCGTAAACCAGCCACATGAAGGTGCCCAGGCTGAACTGAAATAGCATGGGCAGGCTCACATCCTCCACTGACCGGGTACGAAGTATCTTGACCACCTGCGGCAGGAAGCCAAACATGGTCAGCAGCGCCCCCAGGGCCCCAATCCACTCCCAGCTCATGATCGTCCTTATCAGAGCCCATTCCCAGCACATTCCGACTAGATTAACCTTTCCCAGCTATCCCCAAGGCCGCCGGCGTAGGCCGCCTCCGGGACGGGGGAGAATGGACACATTTCGCCATTGGACCGCCATGAAAGTGGCCTTGAAAGTGGCCCTGGAAAATCGAGGATTGGATCCCAGCCAATTGGTCGATCTCAAATGTTCCGCTGACCTCAGGACGCCCCGCCGGCCGGTTCCTGCTGGCCTGCCTTTTGCGATCGGTAGCGGAAGTACAGCGCAATTCCCGCCACAAAGCAGGCCAGGGAGACCAGGTTGGCCACGATGAGGATGCGGTTATGCAGGTATATGCCGTAGAGAAGCCACAGAAAGACGCCCAGGGAGAACTGATACATCATGGGCAGGCTCATATCCTCCACAGACCTGGTGCGCATGATCTTCAGGATCTGGGGCACGAAGCCGAACATGGTCAGCAGGGCAGCCAGGGCCCCCACCATCTCCCAGTAAACCGGGCTCATCTCGCTCCAATGCCAGATTGCAGCACGCTCATAATGATCTCGATGATCTCGCCAGGCCGCCGGCTCAATCCAGCAGCACCAGGCCGAATAGCACCGGGCGTTCCTGGCGGGATTTCAGCACCTTGAGGTCGTAGCCGATGTTCTCCAGGGTCTTGAAGACGTCGATCCCGCAGGCCTCCATGGAGGGCCTCATCGTCTCCCGGTGCCTGCACCTGACCGCGTCCGTCAGGACCGGAGCCTCATCCCGCTCCAGCCGCTCCCCGGCCACACAGGTCTGGCACATCCGGCAGGGAAGGGGGCTCATGGCAAAAGCCTTGTAACACCCGCTGACGAAGGCCTGCCTCTCCAACTCGTGGACCGTCTTTTGAATGTCCATCAGGGATTCGTGCATATGATCCATGCCGACTGAAGGATCGGTCGAAGGGGGATCGGTCTCGAAGCGGGCCACCACCCCCAGTTGATAATCCTTCAGGGCCCGTCTGGTCTCCTCCGGGGTGGGAGAGTAAGGAGGGCAGCACAGCCGCCGGCCAAAGTTGGGACATCCGTACCTGCACTTGAACCGGACCCAGTCGGAGACCACGATCTGATCGGCCGATATGGGCCGGATGTCCCCGTGCACGGCGCCCAGCACCTCCATCAGCTCATCCTGATTGGCTATCATGGCCAGATATCCTTTCCTTTGCAGGTCAATCTATCCTATCCTTGCCATATCCTTAACTCGCCTGGACTCCGATTTGCCAGTTAAGCCAGGTAGATAATGGAAATCATGGACTCGATACCTTAGAACGGCGGATTCCAGGCATCCTCGTCCTCATCTGCTGCTATCTGCCGATAGGTCAGCCCCAGCCACTCGGGATTGTCGTCTTCGACGTAGGTGGTCTCATTGTCCACCAGCTCGCCGTTGGATATCTCCTTTCCCCGGGGAGTCCCGCCCCAGCTCCACAGGTCGTTGGCCTTTGAGGACGTGGAGGCTGCCGGCAGGTCCAGGTTGCTCTTCAGCCAGGCCCGGGCATTGTCCCCGCTGACGCTGCTGAAGCGATCTTCGCTCTGCTGGCTCAGGGCAGGCAGCATGGAGAGGGACACGTTCTCGGTGGCGTTGAGGGATGCACTGAGCGATTCGTTCAGAGATGCGTTAAGCGACGCATTCAGCGATGCGTTCAGAGACGCATTGAGGGAATCGTTCTGAGACGAGTTTTGCGAGCCGTTCAGGGATGTGATGTCGCTGCCTTCCAGGGCCCCCATCTGGGCAACGGCCATTCCGGACAGGACCAGCACCATCAACACCGTTAAGAGGGGTCTCATTTTCACCCTGGTTATCGTCAGGTGCGATAAAGATCTTTCCCCGCCCCGGACCCCGGCCAGCCTGAAGCCTGGAGAGCCTGCTGACCTCGCCTAAAAAAAACGGATCTGGAGGGTCGGCCAACCCTTGAAGCCTTGCCTCCCATCCCAGGCCATCCCGTCTTTCAGGTCCCCGGCCCCCTGTCCTATCAGGATATCACTCGATCTTCCTGGCCGCCACCTCGATGGCCCTCATCACGCTCTCCCGGGGACTGATGGTGGCTACAGGGATGGTGAGCAGCTTCTCCACGGTGGGGCTGACGATGGGGGCGCAGACCAGGGCGGCCGCCCCGTCCCTCTCCGCCCGGATGGCGGCGATGATGGCCTCCTCGATGTTGGTGGCCGAGTACTCCCGGAGGACCAGGATCCTGTCCCCCAGGCGCATCTTCTTCTCCTCGATCTTGTCCAGCACCGGCCGGGCGGCGATTATGGCGATGAACTTGCCCTCTGAGCCCTCCAGTTGCCTGATGGTGCGCACGATCTGCCGCAGAGTGGTGATGTTGGGCTCCCGGTGCCCGGAGAGAATCTTGTAAAGGGTGCTCTGGGGTATGGTGGAGACCCGGCTGAACTCCCGGGCGCTGAGCCCCAGCTCAGACAGGACGTCCTTTAGCACATCGCGCAGAGCTTCGTCCGACTGGAAGGCCGCCCTCATCACCCTCTCGGCATTGGGCATACTATTGTAGTAAGTCTCCCGGATATTTGTACTTTTGGGTTCAACTGTGCCCCCGAGCCTGAGGCCAGCCAAAACCATGGCGATGTATGCCGGTGTAAGCCAGCTTTCAGGGAGCCCGCCCGGCCCTAATTTGTGCATGAAGTGACCTAACTAACCGAACAATGGTGTAATAAATGGCAGATGATCGTCGGATAGTACAAATTAAATCGCCGTACTGACCCAATAAGGATAAACAAATGGGCGAAATAGAAAATGTTATATGTGGTCCTGACAGGCTTTTGAACATGGGTGAATATCTACTGAGGTGCGCCGGCTGCGGAGCTGTCCAGCCTGAAGGGGCCTTGCGCTGCCAGGAGGACGACGGGCTGCTGCGGACGGAGTACAAAAGGAAGCAGCTAAGTCCAGCAGACCTGCCCGGCATCTGGACCTTCATCGACTGGCTGCCGGTCAGGGGACCCCTCACCTCAGGTGACAAGCCCGTTGCCTTCCAGAGCACCGACCTGGCCCGGGAGCTGGGGCTGGAGAACCTGTGGATAAGCTTCTCCGGCTACTGGCCGGAACGGGGGGCCCGGATCAGGACCTGCAGCTTCAAGGAGCTGGAAGCGGCCCCCACCATGCAGCGACTGCAGGAGGCGGGCGACGGCCGGGTGCTGGTGGTGGCCTCGGCCGGAAACACCGCCCGCTCCTTCGCCGAGACCGCTTCCCTGACCGGCCAGCCCCTGGTGCTGGTGGTGCCGAAGAGGTCCATGCACCGGCTGTGGATCACCGCCGAGAGGGGGAACATATGCCTGGTGGGCGTGGACGGCGACTACAACCAGGCCATAGCCCTGGGGGAGAAGATCTCCTCCCGGCCGGGTTTCGTTGCCGAGGGCGGAGCCCGGAACGTGGCCCGCCGGGACGGCATGGGCACTGTGGTCCTGGACGCCGCGTTGACCTCAGGGACCATCCCCGGGCACTACTTCCAGGCCATCGGCAGCGGAACGGGGGGGATCGCCGCCTGGGAGGCCTCCATGCGCCTGGTCCAGGACGGCCGGTTCGGCTCCAACCTGCCCAGGCTGCACCTGGCCCAGAACCTGCCCTGCGCCCCCATCTACTCCATCCGGCACGGGGGAGAGGTGGACCGGAGCTGCCCCCAGGATATGTACGACGACGTGCTCTTCAACCGCCATCCGCCCTACGAGGTCAGGGGCGGGGTGAAAGACGCCCTGCTCGCCACCGGCGGGGATGTTTGCGGGATTACCAACCAGGAAGCAGAGGCGGCTCAAAGGCTCTTCCAGGAGATGGAAGATATCGATATACTGCCCGCAGCCGCCGTGGCCGTGGCCGCTTTGAAGAAGGCGGCCATATTCGGGGACATAAAGCCGCACGAGCAGGTGCTGCTCAACGTGACCGGCGGCGGAATGGACAGGCTGAAGCAGGATTTCACTATCAACTACTTGAAATGCGACATCCCGGCGGATTCCTCTGCCCCGGTGGAGGAGATCCATAGGGAGATAAACGAAGTTCTGGGAAGGATTTAATGAACCACATCAATCTTACCATCGAGGGCGGGGTGGACAAGGACGGCCTACCGGAGGCCGTAGACCATATCGAGATTGCCAGCGGAGAGATCATAGGCATCGTGGGGCCCACGGGCTCAGGAAAGAGCACCCTGATCGGCGACCTGGAGCAGTTCGCCCAGGGCGACACCTCCTCCCACCGCAGAATTCTGATCAACGGCCGGCCGCCGGACCAGGAGATCAGGACCGATCCCCGCAAGAAGCCGGTGGCCCAGCTATCCCAGAACATGCACTTCCTGGCGGACATGACGGTGCAGGAGTTCTTGCTCATGCACGCCAAGAGCCGGGGCAAGGACCCGGCTCTCGCGGAGAGGGTCATTTCTCTGGCCAATACCCTCACCGGCGAGCCGGTCCGCCCCGACCATCCATTGACCATCCTCAGCGGCGGCCAGTCCCGGGCCCTGATGACCGCAGACATAGCGGTGATCAGCGACTCTCCCAGAGTCCTGATCGACGAGATCGAGAACGCCGGGATCAAGAAGCAGGAGGCTTTGAACCTCCTCTCCGGAGAGGGAAAGATCGTGGTGGTGGTCACCCACGACCCCATGCTGGCCCTGATGACCTCCTCTCGCATCGTGATGAAGAACGGCGGCATAATCAAGGTGATCAAGACCAGCGAGGGCGAGAAGAGCGTCTGGCAGGAGCTGGCCAGGGTGGACCAGTGGCTGATATCCCTGCGGGAGACCATCCGCCGGGGCGAGGCGGTGGGGGCTGCCCTTTGAAGCTGGTGGTGGTGGCGGGGACCCCCGGTTCGGGAAAGACCTCGGTCCTCATGCACACGGCCCGGGCCCTCCAGGAGTGGGGAGCTAGGCCGGCGGTGGTGAAGGTGGACTGTCTGTGGACCGAGGACGACCGCCGCTTCGAGAGGCTGAACCTGCCGGTTCATGTGGCCCTGGCCAGAGACATGTGTCCCGACCACTACTCCATCTACAACACCGAAGAGATGCTGGACTGGGCGGCGGCCAGAGAGGCGGACGTGCTGCTGAACGAGACTGCCGGACTGTGCCTCCGCTGTGCCCCTTACCCGGACCAGTGTCTGGCGGCCTGCGTCATCGACGTGACCACGGGCCCAAACACCCCCCTGAAGGTGGGCCCCCTGCTTACCACGGCAGACGTGGTGGTGACCACCAAGGGCGACCTGGTCTCCCAGGCGGAGCGGGAAGTCTTCCGGGAGCGGGTGCTGGAGGCCAACCCGGACTGCCGGATCGTGGAGGCCAACGGGCTGTCCGGCCGGGGGGCTTCCGAGCTGGCGGAGATCATCCGGGGCTGGCCGGAGGTGGAG
>JAAEEW010000069.1 GCA_013415595.1 Methanosarcinales archaeon
ATCCGGGAGCCAGCAGCCCCCTCATGACATAAGGGCACCGTGCAGATATGGTGAAATCCAGGGTGGGATAAATTTTCAGGTGGACGGATCGGATACGAACACATTTCCTTACGATTTGCGGCGAAATCGATCTATGCGAGTAACTTCATTGATCTCTCCAGGGGATGTCTCCCCCTATCCACAGGAATCATCGGACGCCCCGGCAGCTCTGCCGTGCATGTGCTCATATCTCATGCCATTGGACCGTTTCCCAGATGGCTCAGCAATTTTAATATACAGTGATACAACCATTTGAAAGGAGGCTCAAATAATGGCGGGAAAATTGATCGAGTATTTCAACAGGCAGCCGAGGATTGGCGTCATCAGCACCTCGGGCAAGGACGGGATGGTGGATTGTGCCGTCTACGGATCTCCCCAAATGGTCGATGAGAAGACGGTGATGGTGGCGCTAGGCAGGGGCCGCACCTTTGCCAACCTTCAGGAGAATCCCAATGCCGTGTTCATGATAATAGAACCGGGGGCCGGGATCCTTGATTGGAAGGGGCTCCGGGTTTATCTCAGGATGAAGGAGTACTTCACTTCCGGGCCGCAACTGGACGCGTACAGGAGCGAGGTCTCCAAGGTCATCGGAAAACAAGCCGCGGAGATGATTCAGGTGCTGGCTATGTTCGATGTCGCCGAAGTGAGGCCCCTGATCGACGTTGGGCAGGGCTGGGAGAAATCTATTTAAAGATTAAATTAAATTATTTTAAATTAATAATATCTCAAATTTTAAAAATTAAATCTTTTTTTTTTGTGAGCGTCATGCCTCCTGGCCGCCCGGCGGCTCCAGCCGTGGCCATGAACATTTTGAACTATTCTATTATCCTCGCTCTCTTCACTGCTTCTGTCTCCTCCAGCTCATCCTCTTCAGTCGTCCTCCTCTCCATCCATCCTGGCCTGCACTTATGATCGCTGCATCATCGAAATTCGCCGATGCCTCTCCTCGAGATCGGCAATGAATCCAGGAGACCTGACTCTCCGACGTTTCCAGGACCAGAAGTCTTAATACGCCTCAAAAGGCAAATAGAGCAATGGTTAATGAGATAGGATCACTCTGCCTGACAAAACACTCCGTGCTTTTCAGCGGGCCCGGACCAGGAGCCGCATCAACCTTACATTAAACGGGATCACGATGGACGATTATATTGACAGATATGGCCATCGATTCGTTAAATTGATTGACAGCAGATGCTCAAAGAAGGAGTTCGAGTTCGATCAGGTATTGTTGATGCCCACAGCCCGAGGCTATCGTGCCCTGGTGGAGCAGGCCAGGATCGAGATGGACCCGGAACTATTCAATTATCTCTCAAATAAATGGTCGGCTGGAGCGCTGGAGAACCTTTCCTACTTCGTGATGGCCGCTGCCGTCTATGCCCGAAGCATATCCAATCCGCCCTACACCATTGATATTGGAAAGGTGCTGCTCCGGACTCTGGCCTCCTGCAATATCAGGTGCCGCTACAGAAAAGAAACCGGGGGCGGGTGCATACTGGCCATGAACAGGCAGCGCCACCACCTGCCTAAATGCATTAAAATACCTAAGGATATTTATATTATATGGTCGTGCATAAAACGATATGTGGGCACAGGCAGGGCCGTCAGCGCCCAGGAAGCCGTAAGCCTGCACGACGCTATGAGGGTGGAAGTTGACCTGGGCCCCGATTTCTATCCATCCACCTCCTGCTGAAGTGCGGAAGGCACCGCCAGCAAAGAGGGTGCGGGGCAGGTTTCCGGGCTGCCGGGACCTGGGGGACGATTCTTCCCCTGGGCCAGCATCTGCCTTGGGGGGAGGGTTTCTGGTGGGCCATCGTCTGGCCGGGACCTGGTCATTCCTCCCTCTCCTTTCCTCCTCTCCCCTCTCATCTCTCTCATCCCTCTTTCCCCTCTTTCGATCTGGCTTCCCGGGAACAGGGTTTCTCGGCTCCGTCGCTATTTTAGCGGTTGCCGGCTTGGATCGGGGATCTGCTTATCCTGATCCTGGCCCATACCTGGCCTACAGTTATTAACACGAGCGAGAATAAAGACCGTCCACCATCCGAAGTGCCGACCATGTCACGAATTGAGGAAGCCATCCGCAAGCTGGAGAGCATTACCGATCGCCATATCTGCTTTGCCCGCCGGGAGGAGCTGCAGGAGATAATCTCCCTGCTCAAAGAAGAGGTGGAGGGCTCAGTGGAATTGGATGGCTCTGTGCAATTGGATGACGACCAGGCCGGGGCAGGCGGGCAGTGATGGTCAGGCCGACCTCCCGGTCGACATAAGCCTCGAACCTCGAGCTATCGTTTGCCTCTCCCCTCCTGCCAGGGCGCGAATTGAAAGGCTGAATGCCTGCAGCAAAAAAAAAGCTGCTGCAGATCAAAGAGCAGGGGCTTCGCTCAAGAGCGCCCATCCGGATTTTCGGCTTTCAAAGCCGGATTTTAGGGACCCAGCAGGTCTTCGCATCGGTCCGGGAAAAGCCTGCCTGCTCTCTGGCAGCTCTGGCATTCTAATACGGCATCCAGGCTGCCCTGGCCGTTCCGGACTGCGGCTCGATGTAAACTCCGAATCTCGTGTACGATCCTGCCAAGGGCAGCTTGCTCACGTCCAGGGATATGGCGTAAAGCTCCATGCCGTCCGTGGGCACCACATCCAGCTTCAGGTTGCTGCCGGATACCATGCCGCTGACGGCGGCCTGCTTCAAACCTGGCGGGGCGGTCACATTTCCCCGGCCAAAGAGCACATCATCGGACTGGTTGAGCGCCAGATCGATGGACGTGCCGTCCGTCAGCTCCAGATGCCAGATGCCGGAGACGTTCAGGGGCGCGGTCATCGGCAGCGAATCCGATGCGGCGGCATCACCGGCTGTGGAGGGGCGGGGCATATCCAGGGACTCCCTCATCTCCCTCACCGCCGGGTCCGAGGCCAGATAATGGCTGGTCTGGGCGCCGGCCTGTGCAACAAGCAGAGCCATCAGCCCTATCACGATTATGAATCGATGACATCTCATATTTGATCTCATGGTCAATTCTCCTATTTCATCTCCATCTCCCGGGGCTCCTTTCATCCTGCAGAAGACCTTCCACAGAATCACTCTGCCAGGCCCATCCCCGGTCGGTCAATTCCGGCCGCCGTTGCGACGCCATTTGCCATTTGCCACTGCCACGGCCAGGATACTTCCCGGAAGTCACAGATCCACATTGAGCACCATTCTGATTTGCCGGCCCTGAAAATCAATCGTGGTCCACAGCGCTTCCCTGGTCGTATTGGCGAACTCGTAGGTTCCTAGGCCGGTCCTCTCCCCCTCCATCCTCCTGCCCAGGGCCAGGATTTCCTCTTGCTCCTGGAAGAGGGGATCGGAAAACGTGTTCTTTCCTATCTGCTGGCTGTCAAGATCGTAGAGCACCAGGCCGTCGGGCTTCATAACTCCGATCTTCGCTCCGCTCTCCGGCTGGAAGGGGGCCAGGGCAGCGAAAAAGAACTCCGTGGAGTTGATGAGCACTGAGGCTGCCCCCAGGAACACGCCCTGCTCGTCGAATACCGGGGCGGTGAAGGCCAGGGCATCGAATCCCTCCACCGTGCTTATATAGTCCAATCCCAGCGGCCGCCTGGTGTCCATGACGGTCTTCACGTGCTCCTGGTCGCCGATATCCATGCCCCGGATGTGCTGATACTCCTGGGGCTCCACCTCCACAATGGTGCCGTTGGCATCGATGGTGATGGCATCCACCATCCCCTGTCCAGTGGCGGATAGGTCTCGCAGTATTTCGCTTGTGCCAGGGCCCTGCAGCCCGGTCCTGGAGAGGGCGGCACAGGCATAGGCCAGCCTCTCATCGATGGCCGATAGGTTGGAGTTGACGGAATCGACGGCCTGAATGTATCTCCACATCAGTTCGGCGGAGGCCTGGGGCGTGTCAAATGAGGTCTCCTGGCCAGAGGAAATCCTGATAGTGGTGATGCAAAATAAGATAGCTATGGCTGCCAAAAATTTTAATTTGGATTTCATATAAATATATCCCTCTGCTACGTATTATTCTCTATCTGGAATAAATACTTTTCATGAGGGTGATCCACCTGGACGAAGAAGCGCCCGGGAATCCCAAGTGGCCCCCGGGGCCATTGAATCCGTCCAGGGGGTATGCAGGATCAATCCCCATGCCCATCGCCGCATGGTCGCCGTAACAAGGGCGTCGCTGGAGATGTGCAGACGGCTCACTCCGCACTTCTCCAGGGTTCCATCGGGGCCCCGGGGCCGGGCCTCCTCTCATCGATTGCCAGTCCCCGGAACCAGGATTTGCGAAAGCGTCTATCGTCTGGGCCTTTCCCCCCTGGTCTGGGCCTTCTTCTTTCTCTCCGCCTGTTTCGCCTTCCTCTTGTCCGCCTTCGTCATTATCCCATCTCTCCCTTCCGCTTAAAAGAAATCGAATCGACACGGCGCCAAATCTCCGGCCAGGCACCGGGTCTCTACGTGCTACACAAACTTGCTATTTAACTATTAGAATTAATACTTATTTTTTGCACATCAATTAAATTTTATGTTTTTTTATCTATTTTGTTCTGGCTCCTGGGATCGCCCTCCGGCCATCTTGCCCGGCGAAGCCAGGACCAGGCAGGGAAAGGCGGGACGTCGGGACTCCTCAATCGCCCTGGTGACGAATCGCAAGGATTTTGCGGCCATGCCTCCATACGACCGGGGCTGTGCGCTGCCAGGACTTCGCATCTCCAGGATGCGAAGGCAAAGGGATCCGAAGGATGGGGGTGGGAGCCCTCCGGCTTTCCCGGGCCCTGGCGTTCCTGGCGCCGCCGGGGCCATTCCCGCCTCCTCCCCGCCCGACTGACCGGGGCCATTCTTCGCAAAGCGGTGCGGTACCCCGGCCAGACACAATTCAAAAATGATTCACTAAAGGCGATGCGACCCACAAAAAAGGAACAGGTAGGGGCCGAAATCTCCTTGTCGGCCCTATCCCATCTTCTCTCTAACCGGCGAAAGAATCTGGATCATGGACTGGGCAGCGCTCTTCTTCAAGTCCATGGGGTGCAGGGCACCGGAGACGAATGCCGCCTCAATATCCTGGTAGCTGGCAAAGCTCACGTCGCCGCCGAACTTGGCTGGCCGCTTCACCGTCACCTCCCCCAGCCGGGGGAAGATGTGGTACTTCATGATGGCCATCACCGGATTGTCCTCCACCACCCTGGCCGGACAGAAGGCGTACATGATCTTCTTCTCCACGTCCTCTGCCGGCTCGTCCACGGCGATGTTGTTCCCCTTGGAGGAGGACATCTTCTGCCCGTCCAGGCCGGGGATCAGGGGGGTGTGCAGGCAGATGGGCGCAGGCAGTCCCAGCCGGGGGAGTTCCTCTCTGGCCAGCATGTGTATCTTTCGCTGGTCGATCCCGCCCACGGCCACGTCCACCCGCAGGTCGGCGATGTCCACCGCCTGCATCAGGGGGTAGATCATCTGGGAGACCATGGGGTTCTCGGCGTTGCGGGAGACCTCGTCCATGCTCCGCCGGGCCCGGTTGAGGGTGGTGTTCCGGGCCATCTGCAGGACCTTGATCACATACTCTGCTTGAAGCTGGTAGTCAGTTCCGTAGATGAATTCGGTCTTCTCCGGGTCCAGGCCCAGGGCCATGAAGCAGTCCCGGTTGTAGTCTGCTATCTCCCGGACCTCCTCCAGGCTCCCCTTCTCGTTCAGATAGGCGTGCAGGTCCGCCAGCAGCACCACCACGTCGAATCCCGCCTGCTGCATATCGATCAGCTTGTTGGCGGTGAGCATGTGCCCCAGATGTACCTTGCCCGAGGTCTCGTAGCCCACGTAGCAGCGGGGGTGCTCTTTTGTCTCCAGCAATGCCTTCAGCTCGTCGAGGGTGACTATCTCCTCCGTGTTCCTGATCACCAGCTCTAGCCTGTCCATAGATTCACCACCCACCCCAGGCTACCGGCAGATATAAACGCTTTTGGTCCTGAACCGGTCAGGCTCCGGCCAGGCTCCGGGGCGTTTAGGTTGGGATAAATTTAATAAGCCAAAAACGAGATTGGCGAGTATGCGATTGAAAAGACGGGATCAGAACATACTCCTTATGCTGGCAGCCGTTGTCATAGTGGCTCTGCTATGGGGCCCCCTGTGGTTCCTGGCCCAGTTGCTGCTCTTTGCCGCCGTGGTGTACTTCGTCTACCAGATACTGAAGGACCGGTTCTGAAAGGGGCGGAGCATTCCCCCCCTGGTTCAAATCATCCCGGATCTGCAGAGGGGCACATTTTCGGCCCTGCGCCCTTGTG
>JAAEEW010000070.1 GCA_013415595.1 Methanosarcinales archaeon
CATCTCCTTCCTGGTGAGCGGAGACTCCTCCCTGGACACCAGGAGCTACTTCAATAACGGCATCTACATACCGTTCGGGGTGGA
The DNA here is from genome assembly GCA_013415595.1 of Methanosarcinales archaeon. GTDB lineage: Archaea > Halobacteriota > Methanosarcinia > Methanotrichales > Methanotrichaceae > JAAEEW01. The sequence continues at coordinate 85 of JAAEEW010000070.1, forward strand.
CGCCAAGTGCCGCTTCGAGCTCCCGGTCAGCCTGGCTGAGGAAGATGCTCGATATCCAGACGACAGCCTGAACTCTTACCGCATTGATTTTGAGAAGTGAACGGGCCTTGCCATCACGGCAGCCCTATCACTATTTTGATAACAGGTGATATTATTGTCAACAAATTGTGATTCTCTGAGTGAGATCTGCGCCCGCTGCCAGCTTGGCGGGGGATGCTGCCATGGGGCCCACCCCCCTCTGACCCAGAGACGGATCGATATCCTGATCCATAGCGGCGTCACATCCGGCGAGATCGAGTTTGCCGGATACCACAGGCTCAAGGTCAAGGATGACGGATTTTGCGTCCTCTTCGACCAGGGCGGCTGCACAGTTCACTCTGCCAAGCCGGAGACCTGCGTGGCCGGTCCCTTCACCTTCGACGTCCAGGGAGACGTCCTGGAGATCTACCTTAAGAAAGAGTCCATCTGCCCCCTGGTGGCCTACCTGAAGGAGGACATTGCAGCCTACCAGGCCCAGCTCGACCTGGCGGTGAAGAACATCCTGGCCCTGGTGAGGGACCTCTCCCCCCAGGAGCTGGAGGTGATCCTGCGCATCGAGGAGCCGGAGACGGTCAAGGTAGCAGAGATCTCCCTGGAGAAGGGGTAGCTTTTGCGCCTGGAGGCCACAGCATGGAAGGATTGAACGACGGCCAGGCCGTCAGCAGGACCATGGGCAGGACCATCGGGACGGAGCATGAGTACTCCATAAACGATTCCCAGTTCAACCCCCTCCCCATCTCCGACTGCATAATCCAGGAGGTGAGCGGAAATATCGCAGATGAGGTGCCCTTTGGCGATCTGCTCCTCTCCAAGGAGCTGCAAAAGCACGCCATCGAGCTGATACCCCAGAGGCCGGCCCTGAGCCTGAAGGCCCTGGAGGCCTCTTTGCAGTCCGGGGTGGATCGGCTGCACCGCATCTTCGGGGAACGCTACCGATTCATGGGGCTGGGGATGCATCCCCTGCTCACCCTGGACCAGACCACCTACTGGGATCACGACGAGGGCGAGTATTACCGGGCTTACCACCGGCTGTTCAACATCTGGCAGCACGGCTGGCTGAACATCCAGGCACTGCAGATCAACTTCCCCTACCGGGACCAGGAGGAGATGCTCTTTCTCTTCAACCGGGTCCGGGCCCTGATGCCCTACCTGGTGGCCGTCTCCGCCGCCTCTCCCTTCGTGGAGGGCCGGGCCACATCCCGCATGGACAACCGGCTGGTATACTACCGGGAGAACCAGCGGCAGATACCGTTGATCTGCAACGACATCCTGCCGGAGAGGATCAAAAGCCCCCGGGACTACGTGGAGATCAACCGGCGGATCTACCGGGACCTCAAGGAGCAGGACGCCGGCATCCTGTGCCGGGAGTGGGTCAACTCCCGGGGGGTCATCGTGCGCTTCACCCGCTGCTGTCTGGAGGTGAAGGCCATAGACGAGCAGGAGTGCCTGCATTCGGACATGGCCATGACCGCCTTCCTACTATCCCTGCTGAGGTGTGGGGATCTGGACCTGGAGGAGGACGAATCGGCCCTGCGCGACCTGCTGGAAAGAGCCATCGAGACTGGCACCCGTGATCTAAAGCCGGAGCTGGAGGGGCTCTTTGGCCGGGCCTGGGATGCGGCCGGCCCGGAGGAGAGGTCCTACCTGCCCCTGGTCAGGGAGCGAATAGAGCGGGGGAGCCTGGCCGAGGTTCTGGCAGAGCGCTGCCGGCAGGCCGGGGAAATACGGGCTGTGCTGCCGGAAGTGGCAGACAGCCTGCGCTTCAACAGGCCCCTGCTTTAGGGCCCCTGGTTGGCGGCGAACTGGAAAGACGCCCCGGGGAGCGATGGGACCTGCGGACCGAGAATTCCCTGCTCCCGGGCTGGGGGTCACAAGGTCACTTTAGCCCATTTGACCCCAGCCCGGTCCTTGCATGGGCTCTTCTCTGCCCCGCACTTTCCCGTTCAGGTCTGGCGTCTGGGGGCCTGCATCCCCCCAGTGGGAGATGCCGAGAATGAGAATCCAGTTTCGCTCCTTCCTGCAATACTCAGGCCTTTCCGTCCTGCAGGCCCACGATCTCCTCCACCTTCACCAGCTTCCAGATGAGGTTTCTGTCTTCTTCCACCAGCCGCTCCAGGGGGTCGTCCGGGTGGTGGCCCAGCGCAGACAGGATGTTTCTGGACAGCTCTCTCTCCCGGATCAGGTCCACGAACATCTCTCTGATCCTTCTACCCTCCGCCGGGTCCTCAACCTCGGCCAGCTCTCCACGCAGTGCCACGAAGCTGAACCGGGACAGGTCGGGGGCGTACTGCTCCACCTCCACGCTGACCCGGGGGTCCTGCTGGAAGTAGCGCAGCTTCTTTCCGTATCTGGTGGATAAAAAGTACATGTGCCTGCCGTCGAAGACGTAGATGAAGGGAGCCATGTAGGGGTGGCTGTCTCCCTTGAAGGCTATCCGGCACAGGTGGGACTCCTTGATCAGCCGGTCGTAGGCGGACTTCTCCATTCTGGGCAGCTTGAAAAGGGCCATGGTTTGCTCTCCCTCCCCATCTCATTGAGACTTTTGACCTCTAATGCAAAATTATGGGGCTAATGATTACTTTCGCCCTCCAGGGTGATGAGCTTTATCCAGGCCGGGCATTCCCTAAAAGCGATGGTCTCCCTGGACAAGATGATCCATCTGGCCGACGGCTCGGGATTCGATAGCCTGGGCCCTGTAGCGGATGTAGAGAAGATGGCGGCCCTGGGCAGGGGGACCAGGCACGACGTCTGCGCCTCCTCTGCCTCCCCCCGGCAGGCCCAGGGCCACCAGCGCCTGGGCAACGTGGCCAGGAGCGGCATCTGCCATGCCTTCACCCACAGCGGCAGGTGCATCAGCCTGTTCAAGACCCTGTTTACCAATAGCTGCCAGCACCAGTGCAACTACTGCCCTAACGCCGCCCCCTGCAAATCCCCGGTCTACTCCTACACCCCGGAGGAGCTGGCCCGGACAACGCTATCCCTTTACCGGGGAAACTACATCGAGGGCCTATTCCTGACCTCCGGGGCGGGGAGGGACGAGGATCTGATCATGGACCGCATGCTGGAGACGGTGCGATTGCTGAGGCAAGGCCACCGCTTCCAGGGATACGTCCACCTGAAGGTCCTTCCCGGGGCCTCCCTGGCCCGCATCCAGGAGGCCATGGAGCTGGCAGACCGGGTGAGCATCAACCTGGAGGCGCCGTCCCCGGCCCGCATGGGCGAGCTGTGCCCCACCAAGGATTATCACAACGACATACTGCTGCGCCAGCGCTACATCCGGGACCTCATGTCCAGGGTCTCTCTGCCTGCCGGCCAGACCACCCAGCTGGTGGTGGGGGGTGCCGGGGAGTGCGACCAGGAGATCTTCCAGCGGGTGGTTCAGGAATATCGGGAGATGGGGGTCAAGCGGGCCTACTATAGCGCCTTTACTCCCGTTCCGGGCACTCCCTTTCAATCCCGGCCCCCCCAGGAGCCCTGGAGGGAGCACCGGCTGTACCAGGTGGACTGGCTCTACCGGATCTACGGCTTCGCTCCCCGGGAGATCCAGCCGGCCTTCAACGAGGACGGATTCCTGGCAAACTGCGATCCCAAGATGGCCATCGCCCGCCAGTCGCTGGAGGGGCCGGTGGACCCCCAGCAGGCCAGCTACCAG
>JAAEEW010000071.1 GCA_013415595.1 Methanosarcinales archaeon
AAGCCTATTTCGCAATCGGTCATAGATTGTTCGGGTTGTGAATAAATTATGAATAATTTGGATTCCATAAAACTAGGACGGGCGCGAAATAATTTCAGGACTCCACAATGAACATGTGTCCGTGGAAGGTGGCAAAATTAAATGGTTCAACAAATATTATCCGTTCTTTTCATTAATTGCAGTAATAATTTCATTAGTTATTTATAGTATTGAGATTCACTTGTTTAGAAAAAAATTAAAAATAATTTAATTTTAATATGATAAATTTGGGGTGAAATGATAATCACCCATGATCTCAGATCCCAGATATTTTATAAATAATAAATAATTGTGAATGAAGACGCTACACAATCATCGAAACCTTTACCTACCCCCCCACCATCCCCTACCCATCGGGTGGTCCTGTTGCAACTACTCCTGATTCACTCTGATTATATTGAATTCGAGGCCAAGAGGCCCACGAAGGTGGCGGAGGACGTCCCAGATGACGCCAAGTCCGGCCGCCTGGAGGAGGCCCTGTGCGCCTTCATAGCTGTTGAAAAGTACGATGAGGACGACCCGCAGGCAGTGGTAGCCCAGGCGTCGAAGGAAATTGCAGACGTGGCCACCCAGGTGAAGGCCGAACGGGTGATGCTCTACCCCTACGCCCACCTGAGCAGCGCTCTATCCTCCCCAGACACCGCGGTCAAGGTGATGAAGGGACTGGAGGCCGCCCTGGCCGGAGAGTTCCAGGTCATGCGAGCCCCCTTCGGATGGTACAAGGCCTTCCAGCTCTCCTGCAAGGGCCACCCCCTGTCTGAGCTGTCCCGGTCTATCCGCATCGGCGAGGGCGAGGTGGTCTCCGAGGCTCTCAAGGCCGAGTCCAAGGTGGTATCCCACTGGAAGATCCTGACCCCGGAGGGCAAAATGGTCCCCGTGGAGGACTTCGACTTCACCGGCCACGAGAAGCTCCAGAAGTTCGTGCGCTACGAGATCGAGAAGGCCCGGGCGGTGGACAGAATCCCGCCCCACGTGGAGCTCATGCGCCGCCTGGAGCTGGTGGACTACGAGCCCGGCTCGGACCCGGGCAACCTCAGGTTCTACCCCAAGGGCCGGCTGATCAAGGCCCTGCTGGAGAACTACGTCCTGGACCGGGCGGGAGACCTGGGGGCCATGGAGGTGGAGACGCCCATCATGTACGACATGGAGCACCCCACCCTCAAGAAGTACCTGGACCGCTTCCCGGCCCGGCAGTACGCCATCGACGCCGAGAAGAAGCACCTATTCCTGCGGTTCGCGGCCTGCTTCGGCCAGTTCCTGATGGGCCACGACATGACCGTCTCCTACAAATCCCTGCCTCTTCGCATGATCGAGATCACCCGCTACAGCTTCCGCCGGGAGCAGCGGGGCGAGCTGGTGGGCCTTCGCCGCCTGCGGGCCTTCACCATGCCGGACATGCACACCCTTTGCACCGACATGAAGAGCGCGGTGGAGGAGTTCGGGAAACAGTACGCAGCCAGCATATCCGTCCTGGACGACGCCGGGCTGGACCTGAAGGACTACGAGGTGGCCATCCGCTTCACCAGGGACTTCTACCAGGAGAACGAGGACTTCGTCAAGAGCCTGGTCAACACCGTAAAGAAGCCGGTGCTAATCGAGACCTGGGACGACCGGTTCTTCTACTTCGTCCTCAAGTTCGAGTTCAACTTCGTCGACGCCCTGGACAAGGCCAGCGCCCTATCCACCGTGCAGATCGACGTGGAGAACGCCGACCGCTACGACATCAACTACATCGACGCTGATGGGGCGGCCAGGAGGCCCATTATCCTGCACTGCTCCCCCTCCGGGGCAATCGAGCGGCTGATGTACGCCCTGCTGGAGAAAGAGGCCATGAAGGCCGCCGCCGGAGAGGTCCCCATGCTGCCGGTCTGGCTCTCCCCCACCCAGGTGCGCATCATCCCTGTGGCCGAGAGGCACCAGGCCCGGGCCTTCCAGGTGGCCGAAGCCCTCAACTTCCGGGTGGACGTGGACGACCGGGAAGAGACTGTGGGAAAGAAGATCAGGGACGCGGGAAGGGAATGGCTGCCCTACGTTGTGGTAATCGGAGACGACGAGCTGGCCTCAGGCGAACTCACGGTCACCATCCGCGCAAAGTCCCAGCCTAAGGAGCCGGCCAAGGCCGGGATGACGGTGGATGAGCTCCGCCTCCGGCTGCAGGAGGAGACGGCGGGCAAGCCCTGGCGGAGGCTTCCCCTGCCCCAGAAGCTCTCCGAGAGGCCCAAGTTCGTCTGAGGGCCCCTCTATTCCCCATGCCGTCCGCTGGCGGATGGATGGAGAGGATGCCGGCAGGATGACCTGCGACATCAGCAGGCATCCTGTACTTCCGTTTAAATTTTTTAATTATAAATTAAGTTGAGATTTGTGATTTGTGTTTATTTTAATTTTATTAAATTTTGCCGATTCGAGGGATACGTAACCATTATTAATGATTGACGCCATTAGCATTAAATGCCGGAGGTGAGATTCCGTGGAACGACGGTGGAAAGACCTCTCAGATCAATTGCCGCTCATTTCCAGGATGGCAGTGAGAACTGATATCGGTGAAAAGATAGTAAGGCGGCGAGATGCCCTATACCACCACATCCTGATACTGCTGGCAGCCATACTGCTCTTTCTGATGGCCCTTCTCTGCTGCCCCAGGTATCCGGGTTAGCGTTAGCATTCCTGGCCGTTTAGGCTGTCGATCATCCGGGTTGTAGGGCCCAATCAGGCCATTCTTTCAGCCATCTCCCCGAATGCCCGTCCGGTTGCCGATCATCCGCCCTTCAGCGGGCAAATCTCCCGCCCCGCTCTGTGGTCTTTACCACCACGGTCCGGGACGCTCTGTTGAACAGACGCTGTCCGCTGCCTGGCATGGCCAGCCAGCCCGCCAGACAGTCGAAGGGCAGCAAGAAGGCCTTCCCGAAGCTCTCCACCGCGGCCCCCTTGAAGCTCAGGATATCGCCCTCCGTCTCCACGACGGCTATGTTCAGGGCCATCTTGCCGATGGACTGGCCCCGGTAGCCCTCCAGAAGGGTCCAGTAAACAAAAAGCAGCAGACTGTGGGAGAACGGCCCCAAGAATCGATAGCTTCCCACATCGCCCACGTAAATAAACAGGCCGGCCACCAGATCCCAGATCAAGCTTACCAGAAGAATATCGATGAGCCAGGCCCAGAACCTGTTTCCCCAGGTGGCCAGAGGTAATGGTTTCATTGCATCGGTTTTCGCCCTGGAACTATTTAGCCGTTGGCCAGGAGATAAGCAGGGGTAGATGAACAAGGGTTTCAAATAGTATTCCAGAACCTGAGAGTTCATCAAGAATACCGATGAAGGAATCCATGGACCAGCCACCCTTTCTCCCCCTGACCGCCCGGGAGGCATCCGACCTGGGCATAGAGCAGTTCGACGTCATCCTGGTCAGCGGAGACGCCTACGTCGACCATCCCTCATTTGGCGCCGCCCTGATCGGCAGGGTGCTCTGGGACGCCGGCTACACGGTGGGCATCATCGACCAGCCGGACTGGAGAGGGTCCTCTGACTTCCAGCGGCTGGGCACCCCAGGGCTCTTCTTCGGCATCACCTCCGGCAACGTGGACTCCATGGTCAACCACTTCACCGCCAACCTGAAGCGGCGAAGCTCAGACGTCTACTCTCCCGGAGGAGCCCTGCTGCGACCCGACCGGGCGGCCATCGTCTACGCCGACCGGGTGCACGCCCTCTTCCCCCGGACTCCAGTGGTGCTGGGGGGCATAGAGGCCAGCCTGCGACGGTTTGCCCATTACGATTACTGGTCGGACTCGGTTCGCCAGTCCATCCTGGCCGACGCCCCGGCAGACATGATCGTCTTTGGCATGGGGGAGCGAGCCCTCCTGGCCCTGGCAAAACGGCTGGATGGGGGAGAAGCCATGGGCGAGATCCAGGACCTGCCGGGCACGGCGGTGAAGATGGAGGTCCGACGGTGGCGGGAAGTGGAGAGCTCCAGAGGCGACTGGCTGAAAATCCCCGGCTACGCCGAGGTGGCCGGTGACAGGAGAAGCTATGCCCTGGCCTTCAGGATGCACCACCAGGAGCAAGACCCATTCAGGGGACGGGTGGTGGTCCAGCCCCACCCCAAGACGACGATCGTCCAGAATCCGCCGGCCAGGCCCCTGCAGACGGCGGAGCTGGACCGGATCTACGAGCTTCCCTACGCCAGAGAGGCCCATCCCTCCTACCGGGACGCAGTCCCCGCTTTGGAGCCGGTGCGCTTCTCCATCACCAGCCACCGGGGCTGCTTCGGAGCCTGCCACTTCTGCGCCCTGACCCACCACCAGGGACGAATCGTCCAGTCCCGCAGCCAGGAATCTGTGGTCAGGGAGGCGGAGAGGCTCACCCGGATGCCCGGCTTCCGGGGGGTGATCCAGGACGTGGGAGGCCCTACCGCCAACATGTACGGCACCGGCTGCAGCCTGTGGAGCAAGGGCGGCTGCGGGAAGCTCTGCACCCCGGACTGCCAGAGCCTGGAGCTGAGCCACCGCCCCTACCTGCAGCTCCTGCAGCGGCTGAGGGAGATCCCGGGGGTCAGACACGTCTTCATCGGCTCGGGAATCAGGCACGACCTGGTCCTGGCCGGCGGGCCGGAGGCCCTGCTGGAGATCTGCCGCCATCACGTCTCCGGACACCTCAAGATCGCCCCGGAGCACGTATCCCCGCGGGTCACCAGGTGCATGAACAAGCCCCCGGTGGAGGTGCTGGAGGCCTTCCGGGAGAGGTTCGAGCAGGTGAACAGGGAGATAGGCAAGGAGCAGTACTTCCTGCCCTACTTCATGTCCGGCCACCCCGGCTGCACCATCCCGGACATGATCCGGCTGGCGGAGTACATCCGGGACCGCCGTCTGTACACCGAGCAGGTGCAGGACTTCACCCCCACCCCCATGACCGTCTCCACCACCATGTACCACACCGGCCTGGACCCCTTCACCCTGGAGGAGGTGCACGTCCCCCGGGGGGAGGAGAAGAGAATTCAAAGAGCCATCATCCACTACCGGGAGCCCCGAAACTACCGGCTGGTCCGGGAGGGGCTGAAGATGGCGGGACGGGAAGACCTGATCGGCGCGGGCCCTCAGTGCCTGATACCCCGGCGGCCTCCCAACCAGGGGACCAGGGGACCGGGACCCGGGACCGGCCGGAGAAGATGAAGAGAGCACTGGCGGAGTGGGGAATGCTGTGGGTAAGATTGAGGAGATGATGGCGGAAATGGCAAAGATGGCGAAGATGGAGACGGAGAAGATTATGGAGATGGTGGGGTAGCGACGGAGATGATGAGGAAGGCCTCCGGCCCGGCGCCGGGGACCTTCCTCTGTCCAGGCCGCTTCATCCATCATGCGGCTGCGGCCCCGGCCCAGACCGCCTGCCTTGCGGCCAGGGCAAGGGGGCCCTAGGCCACCGCGATCTTGAACGTCCAGGCTCGCTCCACCATTCCCTCCGGACTGTTCAGCTTCATGACCACCTCTGCCTCTCCCGGGACCAGGGGGGCAAACTCGAAGGTCCGCAGTCCTCCGCTGCCGACGACCATGGTGTTGGGAAGATACTGATCATAGGTCTCGCCGATGAGCTGGAGCTGGCTGGAATTGAAGCTGGCAGCCCAGGTGTAGCCGGTAGAGGCCGAGTTGTCGTGGAGGGTGATCAGGACGTCCTGGCCCATGGTGGTGTTGATCAGGGTGGTGTTGTCCTCCGCCACCCGGACCACATAGGTCCGAATCTTGGGCATGGTGGCGTTCTCCCAGGGCCGACTGTAGGTCATCTTTACCGTCGTCTCCCCCGGCCGCAGCCCCTGGAAGGTGAACAGATCCCTTCCGCCGCCGCCCATCAATCCCGAGGGCTGTTCGTAGGGCACGTGAGTCTGATCGACCAGGGTCAACGCCTCCTCATCGAAGCTGGCCGCCCAGGAATAGCCGGTGGTGGGATTGGACTCCAGGGAGATGTAGAAATCCTCCCCCAGCAGACAGTCTACGTACCAGATCTCCCTCGCCGCCTGGGAGCAGGTGACCAGGGCCGTGACCATCACGACCAGGGCCAGCAAACAGGTGAAATGCCTAATTCTTTATTCCTCCTTGGAAAAGTTTCCTTGATAATTAGACATCCACATCCGATAAAAAAGGAGGCCCTCGACCAGGTCCGGGCCAGATTGGAGATCCCAAGGAGCCCGGGAGAAGGCTGAATTTGCCACCACTGCCGCCCCAGACTCCTGGCAAAGTGGCCTGGGGAAACCATCGCGATACTTCATCCGCCCCCATCCCAGGGGCTCGGACCGCAGAGCCGGCCAGGGTTCGTCTAAGCAGGGCTACTGATATGTATTTAAGAATAAATAGTAAGATATCGGAAATGAAGACGCCCCCCATCGCGGCATAGAAGGGACGGCTGCCCCCTGGCCTGGAGCATAACTATGATAAATAGGATTAAAAGGATGCTACGGATCAAGGCATGAGGTGGTTAGAATGAAAACTTTGCTTTGTTTGCTGTTGGCCTCTTCCCTGCTGCTCATAGCTGCAGCCTCCGGACAGAGCGCCGACGAAAATTACTCCTGCAAGAGCGTAGACCTTGCAGATCAAGCTTCCCTTTATTTCTGCCTCCCGTCGGACTTGCAGGCAGTGGTCGGCCCCTGGGAGATCAGGGAGCTCGACGAGAGGGCCGGCAAGAAGATAGTCCTGGCCCTGAGCATTGAGGACCAGACCGAAGAGATCGAGCTGATATTCCCCTGCCAGAGCCTGAACGGCTCCCTGGAGGAGGCCCGGGCCCTGCTGGAGATCCTCTATCCGGGAATCAGGTTTGCCGATCCCAACATCACCAGCTTCGTGGACGGCCATCAGGCATTGACCGGAATATTCAACAACGGCTCCTTTACCGCCTATCTGCCCTCCACAGACTGTCTGGCGGCGGTATTCTTCGATCCCAACTCCACCGAGATTCTGCAGTACCAGATGCTGAATAGTCTAAGAATAACGGTAGACCCGAACTCCACAATTCTCGCCGGCTACTGTCAGGCCGCCCTTCCCCCCACGGCTCAAACGGTCGACGCAACCGTTCAATTGAAAAACAATTCTCCTGACGACGAGGCCCGCGTTGAGCGACTGGCTGAGGCCAGGGAGGGACGTCTCCTGGAGCTGGAGGAGACCGAGGAGCGACTGGCCACGGTAAAGGAGACGGGGCTGATGGAGCTGGAGAAGACCCAGGAGCGGCTGCTGGAGACCTCCGCCAGGCTGGGCGGCAAGATCCACATGCTCACCGACTGGATTTAAAGAATATTTTGAAGGCCGCTAAGAGGCGGCTTTGCAGGGAGCTGTCCGGCTCCCGCAATATTTCCCGGGCCACCGTTCCCCGGGGCCGCTAGATCCGGGTTAAAGGAACGTACTCCACCCCGGGCCTCCTCCGGCCCACATCCATGCGGAAGAGGGCCATGAGCTGGTAGACCTCCTGGGGCACGTCGGTCTTCACGCATTCACCCAGCAACTCCTTCGCGTCATCGGCGATGAAGGGAT
>JAAEEW010000072.1 GCA_013415595.1 Methanosarcinales archaeon
ATTGGATTTATTTTTATCAAGATTTATATCGCAATTACATATAAGGGGGTATAAATTTATTTTTTAAATCGTGTATTTATTTAAGTATTGTTTTCTAATTTAGAAAGTCCCCAATGCGGGGAAAAACGGATTTAAAAGCTCTGAAAGTCAAAAAAATGTGGATCTATCGGGCAACAGCCCTTTCCGGGAGACGGCCTCACACTCCCAGGCTATTGATATCTCCGATGAGATCGGTGAAGGCCTCCACCTCCAGGTCTATTACCTCCCGGGGGGTCATGGAGATGCTCATCTCTCCGTCCACGGTGAGGCAGTCCGGCCCCCGGAAGACCATCCTGTCCGCTCCGTCCTGGCCAAGGGCCTTCCGGATATCCATCTCGTGGGCCAGCATCCTCCCGGGAATGAAGACCGTCCCCTTTACGGACTGGAGGTCCAGCCCGGCCAGGTCTTCGATGGTCATCAGGCATCCCACGTCCTTGTTCAGTCCCACCACGTTCACCTTTCCTCCCAGGGAGTCGAAGATCTCCCGCAACAGGGGGGCGGCGATGGAGCTGGTGATGATGGTGGCCCCCTTTCTGACCTCCGGCAGCCGCTTCAGCTCCTCCTTACGGCTGGCCAGGGCGAAGGGGGCTCCCGTCTCCGGGTCCCACAGCGGGGTTCCCGTGACCCGGAAGGGATAGCTCTCGTTGGTCCTGGTGACTATGTCCCGGAACTCCTCCACCGTGTGGGGGACCACGCCGGGGATCAGGGGGGCGTTGCCCAGGATTAGGCCCTGCTCCCGGGCGTTGGCAAACCTCATCAGTATCAGGCCCCGGGCTCCCATCTCCTCCAGGTCCTGGCAGGTCTTCTCCAGGGCCGGTCCGTCGTTTACCCCGGGGATCAGGACTGCCGCGGCATAGACGTCACAGCTCTCGCAAAACAGCCGGAGGTTGGACAGGGCGGCCTCAGCATGCTTGTCGTTCATGTACTCTCGCCGCAGGGCCGGGTCGGTGGAAAAGACGGTGAAGGAGACCTCCACCACGCCGTTGTCGATCAGCTCCCTGGCCTCGTCGCCCCGCAAAAAGCCCTTGCCGCTGGTGTAGCCCAGGTGGATGGGGACGCCGTTGTTGCCGATGAGCCTGACCAGGGGGAGGAGGTCTGGGTAGCAGCTCAGGTCGCCGCCGCCGCTTATGGTAATCTTGTCCGGCAGGCCGTCGTAGGCCTTCTGGGCCAGCTCGAAGGCCACCATGTCCAGGGGCTTGAAACCGGGGTAGCCTTCCACGATGGCCCGGCTGCAATAGTCGCAGCCCTTCATGAAGGGCAGACAGTTCTTACAGCCGAAGGGGGCCACCTGTTTCACGCCCTTGAAGTAGCAGTAGCTGCAAAATCCTTTACAGTCCAGACCGGGCCGTCCGCCCACGTCCGCCAGAATCTCCATAGGGGCCATCGCCTTAAGGGGATAATGGCAGTCGTAAAAAAGCTTTTGGAGCAGAAAAGGGGGCAGGGGAAAATAATATATACTTACGAAATTTCCTTTTAAAACGGAAAGGGTGGATTCGGTCAGCAAGCTTGGTCAGGGGGGGGTTGTTGAATTAGTCCGTGGTTATGCGGGAGGCCTCAATTGGCGGTGGGCTTAAGGCCACTGCTATATGCCGGCATCTCGCCAATTGTTGCTATTACTACTATGTTTCAGCCGGCTTGATGCCGGTGGGTGGTCATGCTCTTCCGGGACATAGAGGCCGGGAGACATCATTTCCGCATGGAAGAGGCCAGGGGCAGAAGATATTTAGTCTACCAGAAAAGCCATCTCCAGGCCCAGAGGCCATATACTGCGGCCGGGGAGTTCAGGCAGATCAGGAAAGGGAGGCAGCAGTTGTATATCAAGGAGATCGAGCTCACCAACTTCAAGTCCTTCGGCAGGAGGCTACGCATTCCCCTGCACGAGGACTTCATCGTGGTGACCGGTCCCAACGGAAGCGGCAAGTCGAACATAGTGGATGCCCTCCTCTTCGCCCTCTCCCTCAGCAGCTCCCGGGCCATGAGGGCGGAGCGGCTTCCGGATCTCATTTACCGGGGTGACAACGGCAAGAATCCCAACTACGCCCAGGTCACGGTCCGCCTGGACAACACCTCCCGCACCATGCCCATCGACCGGGACGTGATAGAGATCTCCCGGAAGATAAAACAAAACAAAGACAAGTATCACAGCCTCTACTATTTCAACGGCAGGGCCTGCAGCCAGGGGGAGCTGCAGGATCACCTGACCCGGGCGGGGATAACCCCGGAGGGGTACAACGTGGTCATGCAGGGAGACGTCACCCGCATCATCGAGATGACCCCCTTCGAGCGGCGAAAGATCGTGGACGAGATCGCCGGGGTGGCGGAGTTCGACGAGAAGAAGCATAAGGCCCTGGCCGAGCTGGACGTGGTGGGGGAGAGGATCGGCCGGGTGGACGTGATTTTGAAGGAGGTGGGAGATCAGCTCTCCCGCCTCAAGGAGGAGCGGGACAGGGCCCTCTCCTACCAGGCTCACCGGGACGAGCGCCGCCGCATGGAGGCCTTCTTGCTGCTGGCCAAGCTGCGGGAGGCGGAGCAGGACCTGAGACAACTGGAGCAGGAGTCCCTGGACATCAGCTCCCACCGGGAGTCACTGGCCGGGAAGCTGGAGGTCCAGAGGGGCGCGCTCAGGGAGACTGAAGAGTCACTGCACGGGCTCAACTCCCGGATCACCCACAAGGGCGAGGACGAGCAGATCCAGGTCAAGCGTAAGATCGAGGAGGTCAAGGGGGAGATCGCCCGTCACCAGGGCCGGATAGAGATCTGTCAAGGGGAGGTATCGGACTCGGAGAAGGCTCAGAAGGCCTGCTACATCGAGATCGACCGGCTGACCCAGGAGCAGGACATCCTGGCCTCCCGGCTGGTGGAGTCCCAGATCCGCAAGGCCAGCATCCAGGGAGAGATGCAGGAGCACCAGGAGGAGGCGGCCTCGGCCAGGACCAGGATCGCAAAGGCCGATTCCCGGTTCGCCGAGCTGCGGGACCGTCTGGCCGAGGTCCTGCGCCAGAGGGAGGAGGCCAAGAGCCGACTGGGGGACCAGGTGCGGGAGAGGGACCGGCTCCTGGACTCTGCCCGCCGGGCCTCCCTGGAGCATGAAGAGATCAGGTCCCAGATGGTGGAGGCCACCGCCGCCCTTTCCGGGGCGGACCAGGAGGCAGAGCGCGTCCAGGCGGAGATAGAAGATCTGGCCAAAAAGGCCCGGGAGCTGGAGCGGGACAAGGACGACCTGGAGCGGGCCAGGATGGGGATACGCCGGGAGCTGGCGGAGCTGGACCGCAACCTGCAGCGGCTGCAGGGGGAGTACGCCCGTGTGGAGGCCCAGGTCCGGGCGGCGGAGGAGCGGTCGGGCTACAGCCGGGCGGTGGAGGCGGTGCGCTCGGCCATCAGGAGGCAGATGCTGCATGGGCTGCACGGCACCATCGCCGACCTGGGAAACGTCAACCCCCGCTACTCCACCGCCCTGGAGATCGCCGCCGGGGCCCGGCTGCAAAGCATCGTCGCCGACAGCGACCAGGATGCCGCCGTGGCCATCGACTACCTCAAGAGCTCCCAGATCGGCCGGGCCACGTTCCTACCCCTCAACAAGCTGGAGGGCGGCAGCCTGCCCCCCCTTCCCCAGCGGCCGGGGGTGGTGGACTATGCCCTCAACCTGGTGGACTTCGATGAGGTCTTCTTCCCCGCCTTCTGGTACGTCTTCCGGGACACGGTGGTGGTGGAGAGCCTGGACACCGCCCGGCAGCTCATGGGCCGCTACCGCATGGTGACCGTGGAGGGCGACCTGGTGGAGAAGAGCGGGGCCATGACCGGCGGCCACTACCGGTCCCGGCTCCGTTTCGCCGCCGACGAGAGCAAGCGCCTGGTGGAGATGTCGGAGAGGTTGAGCGCTGCCGACGGGGAGCGAAGCGGCCTTCTGGAGCGGCTGGACCGGGTGGAGGAGCAGATCTCCCGAGCCAGGAGGGAGCAGGAGGAGCTGGACAAGGAGCAGTCCCGGCGGGGCTTTAGGTTGGAGGAGTCCAGAGGAGCCCGGCCCCGGCTGGAGAGGCTGCTGGAGGAGAAAAAGGCCCGGCTGGAGAAGATGGCCCGGGAGGCGGGGGAGACCAGGCAGAGGCTAGACGCCCTGGAGGGGGAGGTGCAGGCGGTGGAGGCCGCCCTGGCCGAGCACCAGAAGGCCAAGGACCGGCTGGAGCCCCAGCTTGCCGGGTCCCGCATCCCGGAGCTGACCGCCCGGGCCAGGGAGGCCGAGGCCGAGGTCAGCCGCTACCAGGCCCGGATGAAGGAGATCGACGAGGAGATAATGCGGGACCGGCTCCGGGAGGAGAGCCTGCGGGAGAAGCTGCTGGAGCTGGCCCGGAGGAGGGAGGAGCTGGACGGCAAGAAGGCCGAGGCCCTGGAGCGGGCCCGGGCCTCAGGGGAGCAGGCGGCGGAGCTGGAGAGGGTGCTGGAGGGCATGGCCCACCGGGAGGGGGAGATCGAGGCTGAGCTGCACGAGCTGAAGGGCGAGCGGGGGTCCATCCTGGACCGGATGATGGCACTTCAAAAAGAGATCGAGCAGGGCGAGCGGGAGATGGACCGGCTGGAGGCCCGGCTCACCGCCTCCACCGCCGCCGAGGCCCAGGTGAGGAGCACGGTGCAGGAGCTGCGGGCGGAGATCGAGGGCCGGGGTGTGGACAGCACGGAGGAGCCGCCCAGGAGCGAGATAATCCTGGAGAAGATAAGGGCCCTGGAGAAGGCCATGGAGGAGCTGGAGCCGGTGAACATGCTGGCGGTGGAGGAGTACGACCGGGTGGGCCAGAGGTTTGGCATTCTGGAGGAGCGGAGGGACACCCTGCGCCGGGAGCGGGAGGAGATCATCCAGAAGATCGACCGCTACGACCAGATGAAGAAGGAAGCCTTCCTGGCCAGCTTCCGGGAGATCAACCAGAACTTCAAGGAGACCTTCCAGGAGCTGTCCGGCGGCGAGGGCTATCTGGTCCTGGATAACGAAGAAGATCCCCTGGGCGGGGGCATGACCATCAAGGCCCGGCCGGCGGGCAAGGTCTTCCACCGCATGGAGGCCATGTCCGGGGGGGAGAAGAGCCTGACCGCCCTCTCCTTCATCTTCGCCGTTCAGCGCCACCGACCCGCTCCCTTCTACGCCATGGACGAGATAGATATGTTCCTGGATGGGGTCAACGCGGAGAAGGTGGCCCGTCTGATCAAGCGCATCTCCCGGGAGGCCCAGTTCATCGTGGTCTCCCTGAGGAGGCCCATGATTCAGCAGGCCAAGTACACGGTGGGCGTGGCCATGCAGGAGAAGAACGTGAGCAGCGTGACTGGAATATGCATGAACTGATCGAGGTCACCGGGGCCGGGGGGGAGAAGGAGGACATCGAGCCGTGCGAATCCTGCCGGGATATCAACGATCCGGCGGAGGTGCTGGTGGAGCTGGCCCGCCGGGGGGAGATCGACCCCTGGGATATCGACATCTCCCGGACCACGGAGCGATTCCTGGAGTTCATAGATAAGATGGAGCGGCAGGACCTGAGAATCCCGGCCCGCATCCTGCTTTACGCCGCCATTTTGCTGAGGATGAAGTCCGACTCCATGGAGGAGCCGGAGGAGATGGAAGAGCCGGAGGAAGAGGAGCTGCAAGAGGAGGTGCAGGTCTTCACCCTGCCCCAGCCTCCGGTTCGCCGCCGGACCAGGAGGCCGGTGACCCTGGAGGAGCTGATCGCCGAGCTGAAGATGGCGGAGCGGGTGGAGCGGCGGCGGCCGGTGCGGGAGATGAAGGAGGAGGCCCCGGGGGACGAGATCCAGGACCTGTCCCACGAGGAGGGGATCGAGGAGCGGATAAAGGCGCTTGGGCCCTTCATCGTGGACGTGCTGGGGTCGAGGGAGCGGGTGGAGTTTCAGGAGATCGAGGGGGAACGGGTGATGAACTACGTGGCCCTGCTCTTCATGGCCCACCGAAAGGAGCTGTGGCTGGAGCAGGAGGAGATGTGGGGGGAGCTGTGGCTGGGGCGGCATCCGGGGGTCTTTGGGGCAAGGGAGACGGAAGACGAAATGGATTAAAATTTGATAAAATATATCGATCTGATCGAGATCATCTACCGGAATGTTCCTCCTAAAACAGGTTTGCAGGTTCCTTCAAATCGTTTGCTTTTGAACCCGGGGTCCATGCTCGCGTTGCTGCGGGGATCCATTTTTGATGATGAATGGTTTCGGCCTGACATTTTGATGGCCGGGAAAATTGGGGCAGCCGCAGCGGTGGGGCTTTCAGGAACTGGGGGCAGGGCACCGGCCGGGCCTCGACCGGGCATCGGCTGTGATCCCGGGGCCCCGGGATCCAGGAGCGAAACGCCTGGAGTGGGTTGGGGCTGGGCCATCAATTTGGGGCTGCTTTTGAAAGGGCCGGGCCACGCTCCTCCGAAACATTTATGGCATCTCATCGGAAACAAGCCCATTAATCAGGAGGGATGATGGTCTGTCAGCGGCACTTCTGCCCGCATTACTTGCAGATATCGGCACAATGGTTCTGTGGCAATCGTATCGTTCCAGGCGGTTTTCCAGTTCTCCTTTGACTTCAGTTGAGGCCACTGGAAGACTTCAATGAAATATGAAATGTGGATAAATAAATCAACAGCTTTGAATTAAGGCTGAAGACGGCAAATCTCTACAATCGCAACGGGGAACAATTATTATGAGCAAAAATTCGGCAATGATAGCCGTGGGCGTACTGGCGCTGATCGCTGCAGCCTTCCTTCTCCTGGGGGATGACCGGGCCCCCTCTTCTGTGGCCAGCGGAGTTCCCGACCCGTATTACTTCAAGCTTCGGGCCGCAGACGTGAACAGCCCCATCGAAGCCATCCGCTTCGCCACCAGCATAAGGCCCTACTCAACGGACTTCACCATACGACAGCGGGTGGCCTTTTTCGAGTGGTATTTCAAGAACCGGGGTTTTGACATCAGCTTCGTTCAGGCCGATGACTTCAAGGGCCAGGGCAATAGCCACGTCTGGCTGAAGCTGAAGAATAAGCTGGGGGAGACCATGTATCTGGAGCCCAGCTACCGGGAGATGAGTGCTCCTTCCATATCGCCAACCACACCCGAATACAAGAGATACGACCGCCAGTTCAACGATATCTTTGAGCTGAGCCGAAGCACCGGGGGCTCTGGGAGTTATGCCTGGTGGAACACCGCCGCCGGACGAGATCTCTGGGATAAAAATATCATGTTGCTGAAAGAGCAACAGCTTAGCAGTTCGGGGGGGGTTGAAATCGCCTCTTCAGACGCAGGACTGGGTCTCTCTACGCTTTTCGATGGAGAGCCCGAGATCCGCATCAAGATTTGAGTCAAAATTTGAGAATGGAGCCCAGAAAACATGACCAATAGACGCTTTCTATCTCCGTGGATATCTGCGGCCCTGCTGGCCATTCTTGTGATGCTGTGCGGCTGCCTGGACCAGCAGGCCACGGAAAAATTTGAGAAGTTGCCTAAATATTCGGAGAGGACCGAAGGAACCAGGTCCATCACCGTTTACAAGAGTGCAGACGACACCATCCGGGCCTCGGTCATCGTTAACAACCATCCCGCCGGATTTTCCAACCGGGACCTGACCAACGAAATCAGGCGTCTGGTTCCCAATCCCGATACCAAGGAGTGGGACACCCCGCTCTCTCCCATCACCATCGACGGGCATACGGCGGTGGCCACCAGATTGGTCCAGGTATCGTCCAGGACCGGAACCCGCACCAACAACATTCCCGACCTATACGCCACGGCCATCGCCTATCCCGAAAAGGGCATCCTGATGACCATAACCAGCAATGGGGCCGGCGTCACCCCGGAGGTCCATCAGCAACTGGTGGAGACGTACAGAGAATAAGCTAAAAAATAATTTCTTATATTGAATTAAACCAAAAAAAATATCTCGAACTGACTTAAATTGGCTCCAACTGAAATAAAATAGTTTGCATAGGGTGTTTTTATCTCCCTATTCAAATTTTTTCCCAACGTCTGCTTGATTGGGCTCAAAGCAGGCTATCTTTAAATCGAAGTACTTGGCAATAGTTGGATAATTTATCAGAGGTTGATTGAGATGAAGATCAGCGCTCGAAACGTACTCAAAGGGACGGTTAAAAGCATCGTCAAAGGTCCTGTGAGCTCGGAGGTCACCGTTGAGCTTAAAGGTGGAGAAAAAGTCGTTTCGGTCATTACCAAGGCTTCCGCCGACGAGTTAGAACTCGCCGAAGGCAAAGAGGTCTACGTGGTGATCAAATCCACAAATGTCATGATTGCTGCCGATTGATCAAAAGTCTGGCCGCATCGACCTCATTATATCGATAGAGATGCCGGATTTGGATCTATCTATCAACTTCATGATTTGAGTTAGTGGAGGCAATCCTTGCTTCTCGCTTGGACTTCGTATCAAGGATTATAAAATATTTATATAATTTATTATATATCTATTTTTGATTTTGCCGGGGGGTAGGTTTATAAGAATCCTCCTATGGGCATTTTATATGGCAATTTGCTAGGAATGGCCCATCGCTATGAAAATTCGCATAGTACTTGACGTGCTAGTGCTCTGTAACAAAAGTTTTAAATTTTATGAAATGCCATATAATATCCTATGGGACGGAAGAAACTCAATATAGTTCACTTGAACGAACAAGAACGGGAAAAACTTAGGCAATATCTTCGTAAAGGC
>JAAEEW010000073.1 GCA_013415595.1 Methanosarcinales archaeon
AAAACCATAGCAATAGACCCAGTTCACGTAGATGTACCCTGTAAAGGTCCAATCGACTACAGTCGTATACGTTCGTGTGAGCCAAACGACCAGCGAAAGCCCTGTCAACTCAATCTAGGTAGACCACCCTTCGACCAGGCTATGAAATATCTATTCTCAATCGTCAGGGCATAAACGGGAATTTATACATCCATTCATGCCGCTGAAATTCCGATTTTAAACCATAATAACCTGGATTTACTTCCATAAATATTTTCTCCAATCCATCTATTGTAGAGGATTTCGAAAAACCTCCTATTAGATCAGCTGCTTTAAATACCATTTATATATGATTTGTACAAATTTGGACATTTGAAGGGTTTTTCGAAATCCTCTGTAAGGATTGGACGGGAAAAATTGGCCGCTCCCCACCCGGGAGCGTCCTGCCAGGGCGTCAGGCCCGGCCCATGCCTCCCCGGCATCTCTTTCCCAGGCAGGCCCTGCAGTCCTCCAGGTCGGCCAGCCTCCCGGCGTACCTGTGGTGAAGCCACTGGCTGCATCCGGATCGCACCATCTCCGGGCAGGACCGGCACTGGCGGCTGCAGCGGTCGGGAAGAGGCTGGCTCATGATGAGGCCCACCTGAATTTGATTGGGATCCAATCTCTGGC
Organism: Methanosarcinales archaeon; assembly: GCA_013415595.1. Classification (GTDB taxonomy): domain Archaea; phylum Halobacteriota; class Methanosarcinia; order Methanotrichales; family Methanotrichaceae; genus JAAEEW01. Next base: position 649 of record JAAEEW010000073.1, read on the forward strand.
GCAGACGGACTGGCGGCCCCAGGGCCGTGCTTTCCGGCAACGCCCGGAAAAAGGGGGATTTGCCCCCAGAGAAGCCCTATTTTCCGTGGCCGTTGTAATCGTAGTCCACGACCCACCGGGACTCGCAGATCTTTCCCACCAGCTCGACCACCTTCTGATGGTCGGGGTGCTTCTGGTACCTTCGCAGGGATGACTGGTCGTCGAAGGAAGAGGTCAGGGCCATATCGTAGGCCACGTCTGAGTCGATGGAGTTGACCCCCACCTCGAAATATTTTATCTCCTCGATGGTGTCCTGGAGGGCTTCGAGCCTATTTTTCAATATCTCTATGTTCTTTGCCTTGCTCGCACCCTCTGCAAAATCCTTTAATTTAAAAATGACGATGTGTTTCAACATAAGGCCTCTCTCCTGGCGGCTGCCGGACTTCTGTGGTGAATACCTCCTTATATTTTTATCCTCCTCCGAGGAAATCAGGAGCAGTCTCCGGATGTGATGTCCTCTGGCCCCTGGAGTGGGCGCTCCGGAACCAAAAGATCGGCTCTGGCCGGCCCCTCTTTGCCCCTCCCCGCTCAGGGTGGGGTTTTCCGCCTCCACCTCCAGCCTGAACATGGGGGTGTGCACCAGTCCTCTCTCGTCCGGGGGGTGCCTCTCCATGTACCTGTCTGCCAGCTGATCGATAAAGTCCTGGCAAAGCTCCGGGGGCAATCGCTCGAGGTAGGGGTGCCAGGTGGACCTGATCCAGTTGACAAAGCCCTCCCTTCCCGGCTGGGCCATGTCCTTTCCGACCAGCTCCACTCGCAGGGGCCTCAAACCTGCCTCCTCCAGCCAGCGGCCGTAGCCCTCCGGCCCGTAAAAATAGTAGGGCTCCTGGAATCCCCGGAAGTATCTGCTCCACCGATCCAGGGCTATGAGCTCCCGGGCCGCCTCGAAGACCTGGGCGGCGTTTCCCCGGCCGCCGCACTGGATCAGCAGCCGGCCCCGGGGCCGAAGGCTATTCTTTACGCCCCGCAGGACCGCGGGGTGATCCTTCACCCAGTGCAGACAGGCGAAGGAGACCACCCGGTCAAAGCAGGCGGAAAATCCGAGCCTGGTGGCGTCCCCTTCCTGAAATTCCAGGTTGGGGTGACTGGTTGGGGGATGATTCTCCCTGGCGTAGCTGATCATCTTCAGGGAGCTGTCGATTCCCAGCACCCGGCCCTCCGGCACCAGGGCTGCCAGCTCTGCCGTCACCTTTCCATCCCCGCATCCGATGTCCAGGATGCTCTCGTCTCCCCGGAGCTTCAGCCTGGAAAACAGCTCCCGGGCCCACCTCTGCTGCTCAGAGGAGCTCTTGCTGTAAACCCGGGGGTCCCAGTCGTACATGTCTCTTCTGTCCTCGTCCGCTCTCTTCAGGGCCCGGGCCTCAGGCCAGGCTCAGGGTGATCACCCTGACGCTACCAAATCCGGTGGAGGTGATCACGTCCGGGTTGAACTCCTGGTACAATTGCACCAGCTTGCCAGTGCGGTCGTAGGTGAAGCGCTCCACGAAGTCCACCTGGTTGCTCTTCTCCAGCACTATCCCCTCCGGCCCGCTCTGGACCACCTTGCTCACCATTCCAGTGTCCGGGTCGGAATCGATGACTCCTTCGGCGGTGGACGGGGCGACGACGGCAAGAGACGCTGCCAGAAGGAGCGTCAGACAGAGCATGAATTTTATTTCCAAAGGCATTCCCTTCCTGAGACTTCCAACATCAGGGCAGTGGTTGATCAGCATCTTTGCATAGGCCGCGATCATTCACAGAGTCATCTCTCAGAGTCGTCTCTCGGAGATTTTTTCTTTCAGGGCCTATGACCTCTGCCAGGCCAGCCGAGATCTTGTCTGCAGGGTGGCAGAGATGCCCATCTGCCGGCCGCTTGGGAGCAGGGCTCCGCGGGGGGCCCCAGGGTCACCTCCCAATATAATGGTGATCTCCGGGTTAATCATGTTTTTTATTCAGATCTGTCCCCCCATCCTGGGCCGTCATTGGGGTGGGGCGGCCGGACTGGGGGAGCCGTCTTCTGGCACTCGTATTCCCCTCTTCTTTCGATTCTGGGGGGTGAGACATCTCAGGTGGGCATATTTTATGATCTGATCTAACACACGTACGATTCAATAATACTTTTTACCGAAAATTTCATATCCATCCTGCAACCTATTCTCTTCAGAGGTGATACAGCTATGTCTGAAACGAAATCAATCAGCGAAACGCCTGCAAGAAGACTGGTGGTCTCCGACGAGGCCAGGCCCTTCGTCTCCCGGGGAGGCCGCATATTCTCCCGGCAGGTTGTGGAGGAGGATGCGGATATTGCCGAGGGCCAGGAGGTACTGGTCACCGACAGAGACGGCCGGGTCTTAGCCCGGGCCATGGCCTTCCTTACTCCAAAGGAACTCCAGCATCAGCGCCGCCACCACGCCCTCTCTCCGGCCTGATCCTTTCCCGGAGCCGCCCTGGCCGGGGCGGCCTGGCTGGAGAAATTCGAACAGACGCCTGTGGCGGGTCCCCCCCGCCATTCCCCGTCTCCGCCATCCCGGATGCCGGCTGGTCCGGGCCAGAGGTTTATGAGGCCAGGAGCCGGCGGTCGCGAGACCCCTTTTGCGAGGGGGCCGTCGGCCATGGGGGATGCACTCCTTTTTTTAGGATTTGACCAGCATGCCCATCAGCTCCGGCCCCTTTACCAGGCCAAAGCCGCCTTCCCTGGCCGCCTGCTCGTCGTAGCGGCAGGCTTCGTCAGGCTCGATTCCCTCTCCGGCCAGGACGAATGGCACCGGCTCTGCGGTGTGGGTTCGAATCTCCAGGGGGGTGGGGTGATCGGGCATAAGCAGGACCCGCCAGGGCTGGCCGCTGGCCTTCAGCCCCTCCACCACCGGGCGAACCACCTTCTCGTCGAAGAGCTCGATGGCCTGGATCTTGGCCTTCAGATCTCCACTGTGGCCGGCCTCGTCCGGGGCCTCGATGTGCAGGTAGACCAGGTCCAGGTGCCTCAGGGCCTCCAGGGCGGCCTCTACCTTGCCCTGATAATTGGTGTCCACATTGCCGGTGGCTCCGGGGACGTCAATGACCTCCATTCCGGCGTAGATCCCGATGCCCTTCAGCAGGTCCACGGCGGAGATCACCGCTCCCTGCAGGCCGTAGAGCTCCCGGAAGGCCGGTATGGTGGGGGCTTTCCCCTGGCCCCACAGCCAGATCATGTTGGCCGGCCTGCGGCCCTGCTCCACCCTCCTCCGGTTCACCGGGTGGTCGGCCAGGATGGGATTTGCGGACTGCATGATGCTGATGATCAGGTCGGCATCCTTCCCCTTCGGCAGGTGCCGGTCGATTGGCTGGTCCATGATGTCGTGGGGCGGGGTGCAATCGGCCTGTGCCCCGGCCTTCATCACCAGCAGGTTGCGATAGCTCACCCCGGCGTAGAGCCTCTCTCCCGGGGCCAGGTGCTTGAGGTCGGCGATGATCTCTTGCCCCTCCTCGGAGGTGATGTGCCCGGCGCTGTAGTCCATCATAATGCCGCGGTCGACGGTCACAAAATTGCAGCGGAAGGCCACGTCGTCTCCGTCCAGGGAGACGCCCATGGCCGCCGCCTCCAGGGGGGCCCGGCCGCTGTAGTAGAGGTGGGGGTCGTACCCCATCACCGAGAGGTTAGCCACGTCGCTTCCCGGGGGCATGCCGGCAGGGACGGTGGCCGCCAGGCCCAGCCGTCCGGACGCAGCCAGGCGATCCATGTGGGGGGTGCGGGCAGCCTGAAGGGGAGTTCTCCCGCCCAGCTCAGGCAGGGGATGGTCGGCCATCCCGTCTCCCAGAAGCACTGCGAACTTCATTCTGGTCCTCAATGGCTGGCTCTATTTCCTGGAAGCGCCGCTCTCCTGGGAGTTCAGCTCGGCCAGGTGCCTGTTCAGCACCTTAGCCAGAGTATTGAGCTTGACCCGGCCGCAGGTGGCTCCCCTGGTGATCCCGGTCACCACGTCCACCACCGTTCCCTGGGTGACGATCTTGGCCCGGGGGGGCATGACCAGCCTGGTCTTGACTCCTTCCCTGGCGAAGTCCTCGAAGTCCACCGGGCACTGGGCCACCACTACCGCCGGAATGTCCACCAGGGCCAGGATCTCCCGGGCCTTGTAGATGACGTGGCTCTTGACGTTGCCCAGGTGCATCACCGCCAGCTTGTGGCGGGCAATCTGCTCCACCTCCTTCTCCGAGAGTCCGAAGGTGGGGCCGTAGCCCCTGGATGCCTGGGGAAAGCTCTCTGGCACCCCGGTCCCGGCGTCCAGAACCAGGACGCTGGTCTGAATTCCCTCTCGCCGCAGACCGTAGGTGATCTCGCAAACCGGCTTGGTGATGTGTCTTCTGCCGGGGGACATGGCGATGGCGATCACGTCCGGCCTGGCCGCCTCTGAAAGGGTTCCCCGCTGGGCCAGACCGCCGCCCTTGGCCAGCCCCATGCTCTCCCGGCAATCCACGACCTGAGTGGTCCTGCCTATCATGTTAGAGCCTGCGATGGCAATGGATATAGCCTTTACCGACATAATTTAACGGTCGGGAATCCTTCTTCTGTTCATGTTGTTCTTCGTGGGCCTGGGCCTCTACGACGAGAGGGACATCTCGGTCAAGGGTCTGGACGCGGTCAGGAGGGCGGACCGGGTCTACGCCGAGTTCTACACCTCCCGGCTGATGGGCGTCTCCCTGGACGACCTGGAGCGCTTTTACGAAAAGAAAATCACCCTTCTCTCCCGCGGCGACGTGGAGGGCCAGCCCACCTGGCTGGAGGAGGCCCGGGACATGGACCTGGCCCTGCTGGTGGGCGGGGACCCCATGATCTCCACCACCCACCTGGACCTCAGAATGCGGGCCATGGAGCTTGGAATCCCCACCCGGGTAATCCACTCCTCCACCATCGCCTCTGCCATCCCGGGCCTGACCGGCCTGCAGAACTACCGCTTCGGCCGGTCCACCTCCATACCCTTCGCCTACACCGTGCGGGGAAAGAGGATAGTCCCGGAGACCCCCTACCGGGTGGTACAGGAGAACCGGCGGGCCAACCTGCACACCATGCTCTACCTGGACATCCAGGACAGGAGATACATGACCGTCAACCAGGGGATAGAGCAGCTCCTGGAGGTGGAGGAGAGCCTGGGGGGTGGCGACCTGGCCTCTGCCCTGGGGGTGGGAGTGGCCCGGGCCGGGTCCGACCAGCCCCTGGTCCGGGCCGACCGCCTGGACCGGCTGAAGGATGTGGACTTCGGCGGACCCCTGCACACTCTGGTCATCCCCGCCCGGCTGCACTTCATGGAGGCCCGGGCTCTGGTGGTACTGGCCACAGCGCCGGAAGAGGAGGTGCGCAGGGCAGAGCTCTAGCCTCACCCGAAATCCTTTTAACTCAAAGTATTCTCCAGGTATGACCTCAAGAATACTGGAGGAATGGAGTGCCCAAGGTTACAGTGGAGATCCCTCAGCATATCATCGATGACCTGAACGCCCACGTGGGCGATGGAAAGAAGTTCGTGAACTTCTCCGACGCGGTGAGAACGGCTCTGCGAAAGATGCTGGACCAGCTTGACGAGGTGGACCGCAGGCGGGGGCGGCTGGAGGATGGGTCGTCATGAAGATCGGACTGCAGTGCGAGTTCGACGCCGCCCACCGGCTGCCTTCCTATCCGGGCAAATGCGCCCGGCTTCACGGCCACACCTACCGGGTGGAGGCGGTGCTGGAGGGTCCGGTGGGGGATGACGACATGGTTCTGGACTTCTACCGGCTGAAGGGGATGCTCTCGCAGGCCCTGGAGGGGCTGGACCACGCCCACCTCAACGAGGTCATGCAAAATCCCACGGCGGAGAGGATCGCAGAGCACATATTCAGCGCTCTTTGCTCCATCCTGGAGTCCGAGCAATCCCCGGCCCGGCTGGTCTCCCTGAAGCTCTGGGAAGGGAGCAACAAGTGGGTGATGGTGGATGAGTAGGGCGGTCTGCCTGTGCTCCGGCGGCCTGGACTCCACCATCGCCGCCACCATGGCCGTGAGGGACGGCCACGAGCTCTATATGTTCCACGTGAACTACGGCCAGAAGGCGGAGAAGAAAGAGCTGGAGGTGGTGAACCTTCTGGCCGAGGAGCTGTCTGCCCGGGATGTGACCGTGGTGGACCTCGACCTCTTTAGAGACCTATCCGCGCTCACCAGCCCCCGGGCTCCCATTCCCATGGACGAAGAGGTGGATCTGGACGCCATGTCCACCCCCCCCACCTGGGTGCAGTGCCGTAACCTGGTCTTCGTCTCCCTGGCCGCAGCTTTTGCCGAGCACCTGGGGGCGGAGAAGATCTACGTGGGATTCAACGCCGAGGAGGCCCAGTCCTATCCGGACAACCGGCCGGAGTTCGTGGAGCGGTTCAACCTGCTGCTGGAAAAGTCCGTGGCCTCCTTCAGCCGCCCTCCCCGGATCGAGGCCCCCCTGCTGCACCTGTTCAAGCCGGCCATAGTTCGCCTGGGAATGGAGGTCCAGGCCCCCCTGGCCCTCTCCTGGTCCTGCTACCACCAGGGGGAGAAGCACTGCGGGCGGTGCGAGTCCTGTCAGCACCGGCGAAGGGGATTTCGGGAGGCGGGAGTGGTTGATCCCACAGAGTACCTGTGAGGGCCTGGTGGGGGAAATCTTCTCCAGCATCCAGGGGGAGGGGCCAATGGTTGGCCGCAGGCAGGTCTTCGTGCGCATGGCCGGCTGCAACCTGCACTGCCGGTACTGCGACACCCCGGGCTTCTGCGGCCGGCAAGACGCCTGCCGGGCCGAGCTCTTCCCCGGCTGGGGGGAGTTTTCGGAGCTGGCAAACCCCCTCCGGCCGGAGCAGGTGGTGGCAGAGATCGATCGGCTCAGCGGTCGGGGGCTGCACAGCGTCTCTCTGACCGGTGGGGAGCCCCTCTGCCAGAGCGACTTCGTGGGTGCCCTGGCCAGGGAGTGCCAGTCCGGGGGGCAGAAGGTCTACCTGGAGACCAACGGCTTTTCCATGCAGCGCTTTTGCACATTGCTGGACCATCTGGACTATGCGGCTGTGGACCTGAAGCTCCCGAGCCACCAGGCCTGTCCGGCGGAGGAGTGGGAGATGCTGATTCAAAACGAGCGGGCCTGCCTGGACTTTGCCTTCCAGGCCGGGGTCTACGCCATGGCCAAGGTGGTGATCCTGGCCGAGACACCGGACCGGGAGGTGGAGAGTGCCTGCCAGGGGCTGGAAGGGCTGGACGCCCTGGTGCTTCAGCCGGCCTGGGGGAGCAGGATTCCTTCAAGGCGGCTGCTTCGCCTGCATGAGGCCGCCTGCACGAACCTGTCCCCGGAGAAGGTCATGGTCATACCCCAGGTGCACCGGCTGCTGGGCGTCCTCTGAGGGCTGCGCACCCTCTTCAGCCTCCTTCTCTCCGGCGGCCCGACGAGAAGGGGCCCTGGGATAAAATGGGCGAGAAAAAAGACGGTTGCAGGTTCAGGCGCTCTCGTCAGGCTCCTCGGGGGCCTTCTCCTCCGCCTGGGCCTTCTGGCGAAGATGCCGGTAGCGTTCGGCCCGGTTGGGGTCGTCCCACTCTGCGATCTTCCTGTCCAGGGCCTCGAACATGTACTTCTTGGCCTCCATGACCGTGTCCAGGTCTCCCCGGAGCACCAGGATCTTTCGCTTCTGCCTCTCGCCGATGATGTCCACCGTCGCCTCTCGCTCCACCATGTCCAGCTCGAACTTCTCAACAAGCTCGCGAATCACGCTGAGAGGCATGCCCAGAGGCATGGCCAGATCGTAAAGCCCCTCTAAACCTTTTCTGTCTGCTTCCTGAGGATCATTCATGGAGATATCACATCGCTTTCATACCGCCGGGCGGATTTAAGCCTGTCGAAGGTGAAATCAGGCTGATGTGGATTTTGGGGAGCCGCCCCATTGCCGCCTCTTTGGTCCCTGGACCGGCATTTACGAAATACCACAACTGCCTTAAGTGGGATGAGGTGCATATTTTGTGACGAAAAAAGAGGACCACGAATATGAAAGGATGGAAACGTGATTTGGGACTGCAGTCCAGGATGCTCTTGACCATGTTCCTGCTGGCAGTAGTCTACCTTTTCTTCCTGGCTGCCCTGGCCTACATGGGGACCAGTCAGATGTCCATGGTTATCTTCATGGGCGCATTCATGCTGATTCAGTACTTCTTCTCCGACAAGATCGCTCTGATGAGTATGGGGGCCAAGATAGTCTCCGAGCAGCAGGCCCCTGATCTGCACGAGATCATCACCCGGCTCTGTGCCCTCGCCGACCTGCCCAAGCCCCGGGTGGCCATCGTGAACACGGAGATGCCCAACGCCTTTGCTACCGGCCGCAGCCAGAAGAGCGCGGTGGTGGCGGTGACCACCGGCCTCATGCGCCAGCTGAACCGGGGGGAGCTGGAGGCGGTGCTGGCCCACGAGCTGACCCACGTGAAGAACCGGGACGTCATGGTGATGACCATAGCCAGCTTCCTGTCCACGGTGGCGTTCTTCTTCGTCCGCTACCTGATGTTCTTCGGCGACCGGCGGGACCGGGAGGGCGGGAGCCTGATGGTCGCCTGGCTGGTCTCCATAGTGGTGTGGATCGCAAGCTACCTGCTCATCCAGGCCCTCTCCAGGTACCGGGAGTTCTCCGCCGACCGGGGGGCAGCGGTGATCACCGGCCAGCCGGCCAACCTGGCCTCGGCCCTGATGAAGATCAGCGGGGTCATGACCCGCATACCCAAGGACGACCTGCGAAGAGTGGAGGGCATGAACGCCTTCTTCATCATACCGGCCTCGGTCAAGGGCTCCCTGATGAACCTGCTCTCCACCCACCCCTCGGTGGAGCAGCGCATAGCCGCCCTGGAGCGCATGCAAAGGGAGATTTAAATGGGATTCCTGGACGCCCTGCTCGGCGGAAGCAAGCTGCCCCCGGCCAAGGTGGACAAGCTATTTGCCATGTCCACCGCCCGGGTGACCCTGGAGGCCCAGCTCGGCCTGCGAGCGGGAGAGATCGCCGGCCTTTGCATAAAGCCCCTGGCCTCGTCGGCCTACGAGGAGGTAAAATCGGATATCGAGGGCCTGCTCAAGATCAGCCAGAAGGATACGGGGACGGAGTACAGCATCCAGAAGGACGATTATAATTACCTGTGGGTGGTCCTCCGGGACAGGGACTTCGACGACCTGGTGGCCGGGGTGCACATGGTCAGC
>JAAEEW010000074.1 GCA_013415595.1 Methanosarcinales archaeon
GGACATGGAGTACGAGCTGGACAGGGCGAAGCTTCCTTCCGACCTGAATCCGGAGATCGGCCAGCTGCTGGAGATCTGCGAGGAGGACGGCACCGCCATCCCGGTAGAGGTGATGGACGTCTTTGACGATAAAGTGGTGATCAACGCCAACCACCCACTGGCAGGCGTGGAGCTGACCTTCGAGATCAGGCTGCTGGAAATAGTCTAGATAGATCACACTCGTCTCATCAAAAGAGGTAAAACCGCAAGGGCACCGTCTGAGAGCCATCCGCCAGAGCGTCGGCACAGCGGCCCTGGCTCCCAGATCTCTCTTTTATGGCCCACCTTGATCATTCAGGCCCAGGATGCGCCTGGCGATCTCCCTTTGCCAGTCCCCCTGCCACTTTCAGATAGTCGCAGGTGGGTGCGCCCACCGGAAGGATGCGCCCCTCCACCCGGCCGTCCTGGATCTCTAGCTCGGCAACGGTCAAGGCCGACATGCGGGGCAGGGTGGGGCTGCCGGGACAGATTATCAGCCGTCCAGCTGCGTTCTCGAACCGGGGCCGGTGGATGTGGCCGTAGATGAGGAGGTCCACGTCCATCTCCCGGGCCATCATGACCGGACCTACCGAGTCCTGGGACTGGGCGGCCTGGTGGACCAGTCCCACCCGCACCCCGGCTACCTCCAATCGTCTTCGCTCCGGCAGGAGCCTTTTCAGCCCTGGAGAGTCGCAGTTGCCCTGAACCGCCACCACCGGCGCCATCTCCTCCAGAGAGGCCAGCGCCTCCTCGGTCACCATATCGCCGGCATGAAGTATCAGGTCGGCGCCGGCGATGGCTGCGGCCAGGTAGTCCGGCAGCTCTCCATGCAGGTGGGTATCGGCCAGAGCAACCGCTCTCATACGTGCATCCGCCTCATTCCCGCCTCCTCTATTCCCAGGAACTCGGCTCCCACAGCCACCACGCTGTTGGTGAATATGGAGGTGGATATCTCAAAGATGGGGTAGCGGTACTTGGCGAAGTCGGATACCAGCCAGCTGGTGGTGCTGCGGCTGCTCTTGAACAGGTCTCTGTACTCATCCTTGAGGGGCAGGAAGACCGCGTCATTCAGCCTGCCGCTGTCCTTCAGCAGGGAGACCAGGTTGGACTGGGGGTTGGAGGTTATGGGCATGACATCGGCACCCTGGCGCAGCGCGCTCAGAGTCCCCTCCAGGATCTCGTAGGTATTTCCGCTGCCGGTGATGGGGATGTAGACGTCGCCGATCTGGAAGCTGGGGGTGTTGAAGTCCCGCTCCCAGTAGCTGATCTTGTTCAGATGGGTGAACCTCATCTCAAAGGCCCGGGCCACCAGGCCGGACCGGCCCACGCCACCGATGATGTAGCGGCCAGAGCGGGGGAAGAGCCGCTCGAACCAGGGGTCCAGCATCTTCCTGTCCATCCCCGCCAGAAGCTTGCCGTTGTCCTGGAACTCCTTGATGGTGGAGCGGTACTCCGGACAGCCGTCGTCACACACTCCGTTCAGCCGGGACTGGATGTCCTTGAAGACCGCGTTCAGGAAGGCCAGGACCTCCAGCTCGAACTCCGTTCCCAGGGGCGACAGACGGGACCGCCGCTCCTTGTCCGTTGCATACTTGGTCCGGCCCTCGATCACCAGTACGGACCCATTCTTGTAGTCCTCCACCAGCTTGTGGGCCGTGCCCTGCTCGTTGGCGGTGATGAGCTTGATATCTCCGCCCTGGCCGATCACGTCCTCGATGTACTTGTTGACCGAGGGCGTCTCCCCCGAGCCGGAGACGGCTATCCCCAGGTTGTGCTTCTCGCTGTTGAAGTGCCGCTGCACCGGGTCTTCCAGGGTGCAGGGAAAGACGTTGTCGAAGTGGTTTTGCAGGAGCTGGAGGAAGCTGTAGAGGGATAGGGCGCTCCTGCCTGCGGCAAGTCCGTAGACCAGCTTGTTCTCGGAGGTCGATCCCAGGAAAGATATCAGCGAGTCGGAGAACGAGGCGACGTCTGACATGGATATGTTTTGCAGCTTGTCCAGGAAGCCGCACTGGAGCAGAGTGGCCTCTCGAAAGGTGTCGTAGGAGCCTGACATATGGGGTGTGAGATTGAATGGTTACAGATAAGCCTTTTCGTCTCTTTGCTAAAGGCCGGCACTCCATTCTCAGCTGATTATCTGGTCCAGATTGCCGGTATCCCGGGCCAGCTTGACCTCCTGAGCCAGGCGGCGGCCGTTGGACAGGTTCCTCTCTATCAGATCCGAGTAGGGAGAGCCGCTCATGTAGAGGTTGGTCCCGGCCACGATTCGGGCAGATATCTCGAATACCTTGAACTCCA
>JAAEEW010000075.1 GCA_013415595.1 Methanosarcinales archaeon
CGGCCCACTCCTACCCAAGGGATGACGATGTTTCTGACAGTAGCTCCCGCCGAATGGTCAGGGCCGCCGATGGGATCTTCCCGGATCTCTTCTGAAAAGGTGGGCCCTGCCCGAGATGCAGCCCCCAATCCCGGAAAGGGGATTGGCCATCTTTTCCCGCTGGCTGGCTATCAGAACATCCTCTCCGAGCTGGAGTTTGCATGGTATATTCCAGTTTTTAAGATTATGAAGACAATTTTTGACAAAAGTTATCTTGATGCATGTTAGTACGTCGCACATCGGCTTTCTGGACACTATCGATTAATCAAAGTGTCTATAAGTATGGCCTCTCAGAGACCTACCATGGCCCAAAAAGCCTGAATATGGCTCTGTTATCGATTTGAAGCGATAACAGCGGTCAATTCCATTCAGGAAAGGCGCGGTTTGGATTGAAGTTAGAGGTACGACAAAAATATAATAGAATTGTCGTGATATCATGAATATTGAAAATTCCAATAATATATACCTGATGATGATGTATGTCTATTTGAAGTCCTATGAAGAGGCCATCGAAGATTTCGAGAGCGCGGTAAAGAACTGCGGCTTTCCCGATATAGCCCTGGAGGCCGTCAAGCAGAAGTACGGCGAGAGGGTAGAGCGCATATCCAGGGAATTCGAGGATTAGCTCTGCTTCCCCTTTCAAGCGCGCAATTTTTCTCTTCCTCCATCCCGCTATCCCGCCATCTCTGCCCCGGCCATCCAGCATGAGGACGCTGTACCTCATCGCGGGACCCTCTGCCCCCCTGGGGATGGCTCCTTGGGATTTCAAACCCGTTTGTCCACCATCATCACACCCCGCCCGGGATATTCTGGTGCCAAATTTTATAAAATTTATATAAATGTTAGCGTATCTGCTTGCAGCCCACACTTTGTTCAATACATCCATTTGCTTGACGGCTCAATGACCACAGGCCCCTAATTCTCTGATTCCAGGCAGCGGTTGCTCCTCTGATTGCAACGGCCGGGGAGGGGAGAGGATGCCCGCAACTTTTAAATATTGTACTTTTTACCACATTCAAGTACAAGTTTATACATCGAAGTAACATAGAGGTTGAATTCATGAGTTTCAAGACATTATTGATCGATCCATCCCTCTGCACAGGCTGCCGCACCTGCGAGATGGCCTGCTCGCTTTACCACGAAGGGGCCTGCAGTCCCCAGCTATCCCGAACCCGGGTGATCAAGTTCGAGGCCCAGGGGAAGAACTTCCCCACCGCCTGCTCCCACTGCAGCAAGCCCCAGTGCCTGACGGCCTGCGATCAGGGGGCCATATCGGTCCAGCGGTCCACCGGCGCCGTGGTGGTGGACGAGGCCAGGTGCACCGGGTGCCGCTCCTGCCTCACTGCCTGCCCCCAGAGCATGATAAGCTTTCATCCCCAGCGCAAGGTGGCCCTGAAGTGCGACCTTTGCGGTGGAGACCCCCAGTGCGCTCGATTCTGCCCCACGGGAGCCATAGCCTACGCCCCGGTGGACCAGTTCGTCATGGCCAGGAGGCGGGAGTTGGCCAGCAGATCCCTCCGGGAAGGCATAAGCAGCACCGAGTCTCAGAAATCGGTTCAGGCGGTGTGAAGCCATGGTCGATGGATGGACGGGCCAAAGGCTGAGGGTGGACCTGGACAGCGGATCGTTCCAGACGGAGGAGATGCCCGGGTCCTACCGGGAGAAGTGGCTGGGCGGCCGGGGATTCAACTCCGAGGTCCTCTACCGGGAGGTGGGGCCGGAGGTGGAGGCCTTCTCCCCGGAGAACCGCCTGATCTTCGGAGTGGGGCCCCTGACCGGGACCTTCGCCCCCTCCTGCGGGAGGACCACCGTCACCTCCCGCTCGCCCATGGGCTCTCCGGAGGGATTCGGAGACTCCAACATGGGAGGCCACTTCGGAGCGGAGCTGAAGTTCGCCGGCTACGACCAGCTGGTGATCCAGGGGCGGTCCAATCGGCCAGTTTATCTGTGGATCGACGACGACAGGGTGGAACTCCGGGACGCCCGCCACCTGTGGGGGCGGACGGTGCCCGAGGCCGACGCCATGATCAAGGACGAGCTGGGATCAGAGGACATTCACGTGGCCCTCATCGGCCCGGCCGGGGAGAACCTGGTTCGCTACGCCTGCATCCTTAACGACGTCTCCCGGGCCGCAGCCCGCTGCGGCATGGGGGCGGTCATGGGATCCAAGAACCTAAAGGCCGTGGCGGTAAGGGGGAGCAGGCCGGTGACCATCGCCCGGCCGGAGGAGTTCTACCAGCTCTGCGCCGGCCTGCGGGACCGGCTGAAGCAGGACCTCATGGCCCAGATGCTCTACGACCAGGGGACCTGGCTCCTGACCATGCCCGCCAACTACGAGCAGGGCTGGTTCTGCTGGCGGAACTTCCAGAAGGGCAACCATCCCCAGGCCGATAAGCTCAGCGGCGAGAACCACCGGGACCACTTCCTGGCTCACCGGGAGGGCTGCTTTGCCTGCTCCATCTCCTGCGGCCGGTTCAGCCGCATATCCATAGGCCAGTACGCCGGAGAGGTGACCGGGGGGCCGGAGTACGAGACCCTGACCGCCATTGGACCTCGCATCGGCCTGCTGGACATGGACAAGGTGGTGCACACCAGCAAGCTGGTCAACGACCTGGGCCTGGACTCCTGCTCCTGCGGCGGGGCCATCGCCTGGGCCATGGAGTGCTGGGAGAAGGGGCTTCTCAACCTGGAGGAGACCGGCGGGCTGGTCCTGGGCTGGGGAGACCAGGAGCTGGTGGACCGGCTGATCGGGATGATCGCCCGCCGGGAGGGCTTTGGCGACCTGCTGGCCGAGGGGTCCTGCCGGGCGGCCCAGAAGCTGGGACGGGGCCACGACTACTCCATCTCCGTCAAGGGGCACGACATGTCCCAGGACGACCCCCGGGGCCTGGGATTTGCCTTTGGCATCGGATTTGCCACCGGCCGCCGGGGCGGAGATCACCTGCAGGGACTCCCCTGCCTGGAGCTGACCGGGGCCTTCTACCCCGGATTGGTGGAGAAGATCCTGGGTACCAGGGAGGCCGAGGAGCGGCTGTCCACGGTCAAGAAGCCGGAGATGCAGCGCTACCACGAGGACCTCAAAGCCGTGGCCGACAGCCTGACACAGTGCAGCTTCACCCATAGCTGGTCCTTCGCCGTTTCGCCCGAGGACATGGTCCAGCTCCTCTCGGCGGCCACAGGCATGAACATCGGCCCCCAGGACCTGCTCAAGATCGGCGGCCGGATCGTGCACCTGGAGCGGGCCTACTGGAACCGCCTGCTGGTGGGCAGGATGGAGGACAGGAATCCGAAAAGGTTCACCGAGGAGCCCATGCCCGACGGCCCCAACAAGGGGACCCTCTTCCCGGAGGCGGAGCTGATTCCCCGCTACTACCAGGTGCGGGGCTGGGACCGGCAGACGGGATTTCCCCTGCCCGAGGTGCTGAGGGATCACGGGCTGGATGAGGTGGCCAGAGACCTGGAGCCCTGCCGGGCGAAGTACCTGGAGAAGGTGGAAGCGGCGGGAGAGGAAGCTATTCATGAGCCAATTCATGAGCCGGCCTGATTTGCCGTCCCGATCTGGCAGCCGGATTTGACTCAAACGAAGGTGAATTGATCATGCATGTGGTGGCCCGTTATTACGGATTCTTCTCCACTCTGACCAGGAAGCTCTCCGAGCCAGTGGAGGCCGAGGAGGGCCTGACGGTAAGCGGCCTGCTGGAGATGCTCAGCCGCTCCTACGGCTACCGTTTCAGGATGTTGTGCTTCGTCCGGCCCCTGTACAGCGACCGGGAGTACGCCAACGTCTGCCTGAACACCAGGGACATCAACAGCTTTCGCAAGTTTCCCCAGGGACTGGAGACCGTGCTGCACGACGGGGACACGGTCTCCTTCGGGGTGATGAGCGGCGCTGCCTGAGGGCTTTTTGGAGGGGAGAAGAAAGGAGGCAA
>JAAEEW010000076.1 GCA_013415595.1 Methanosarcinales archaeon
AGCTCGGCCTTGGCCCACTTGACGAACATGATCACCCCGCTGTCATCGCCGATCAGGCCAGACTGGGATATGGCCTCGCTGTTGGCCTCCCAGAGGGAGACCACCTAGCCCTTGACGTCCACCCACCGGCCAGGCTCCTTGATCTCCGAGATCTTGACCTGTCCTGAGGTCCTGGGTACCTCGGCCGCCTGCACCTGGCTATCCCGCTCCAGGATCTCGCTGGTGCGGTTCAGCTTGACGCTGAACCTTCCCTGGTACTCGTCGTTGACCACGTTTCTTAGGATGTAGCTCTGACCTTCCACCAGGTCCGGCAGGTCGGCCTTGGCCCACTTGACAAACCTCATGCTTCCGGTCTCGTCTCCGATGGTCCCGGCCTGAGCTATGGCGCTGCTGGTGGGCTCCCTGATCTCCAGAACTCTGACCTCCAGGTTCACCCATCTGCCGGCCTCTTTTATCTGGGAGATCTTGGCCGGCTCTGCCGAGCCCATCCTCGGCGGCGCAATGCCGTGCTCCTTCAGAAAATAGTTTATTACGCTTCTTCTGGCTTCGCTATCCGGCACGTGGAACTTCTCGACGAGCAGCAGGAGACGGCTCTCGATCTCCTCGCTGGCCACGTCGATGCCTTGCTCCCGCAGGCGGGAGGCAATCTGCTCGACTTCGTTCATCTGTGATCAGCCTCTGATTTTTTATTTGAGAGGTGATAACCACCAGGGCGTGCAAGGTAGATAAATGTGATCAGAGCAGCCCGAAAGTGAAGGAAGTGGCAAGCCCTCTCCCGGAACGACGGTTCCCGGAGATGGAGATCCCGGGCCGCTGCAGCCCCGCACAAATTATTAATGGCTGGCGGATCTCAATTTGAATCGAGGATTTGGCGTGGAGATGAACACCTGGTTTGGCAGGGTAGATCTGGAGAGCGGCCGTCTGGAGTGGTCTGGCGGGGTGGAGGAGATGGCAGAGAGCCTCCTTCAGGATGGCTGCATTTCGCCTCCCCCCCAGACCGACCTTCGCTCCCTGGCCCTGGACTCGGGGTTCGTGACCAGCGACGGGGAGTACGACCGCCTTCTCCGGGAGACCTCCATCGCCCTGGTGAAGAAAAAGCTGGAGCGGGCCTCCAGCTCCGAAGCGGAAGCCCTGCAGATGATGGCCGCCTTAGACGACCTCAACGACACGGTGAACCTCCTGGACGAGAGGCTCTACGAGTGGTCCCGTCTGCACACCGATCGAAGGGTGCGCGGGGAGGCTTTAGCCCAGCTCCTTCTGGACCAGGAGGGCATAGGAGTCCTGGCCTCCACCGTGCAGAGCCTTCGCCGGTCCCGGGACGCCCTGCAGCAGGACCTGGAGCAGACCATGTTCCAGGTGGCTCCGAATCTCTCCCTCCTGGCCGGCCCCATCCTGGCCGCCAGGCTGATTGCTCGCGCAGGCGGCCAAAAGCGACTGTCCGAGATGCCGGCCTCCACCATCCAGCTCATGGGCGCGGAGAAGTCCCTGTTCAAGCACCTGAAGGGCCGGGCTCCCTCGCCCAAGCACGGGCTGATCTACCGCCATCCGGCGGTGGCCGCCGCCAGGCGGAGCATGAAGGGCAAGGTCTCCCGGTCTCTAGCCGGAAAGCTGGCCATAGCAGCCCGGGTGGACTACCATTCCGGCACCTCTCTCCCCGGCCTCAAGGAGTCTTGGGACAAGCGGCTTATGGACCTGAGCCGCATCCACCGGCGCCGGGTCTGAAACGCCGGCGAAAAAAGCATCACATTTATATCTCAAGCATTTCGAAAAGGGGCTTTGAGGTTTTGAAATGAGATGTTTGTGGCTGGTTGCCTTGCTGTCGTTCCTGGTTTTCTCCCCTGTCGGCCCCCTGGGACTGGCAGCGGCCAGTAACCAGACTATTACTCAGCACTCCTTCGTGCTCCTGAACGGCTACATGGACGACACCAAGATCTACCAGACAGACAGCGGCTTTGCCGGACAGAAGATGGTCGTAGGCACCCGGGGCAGCGGATTTGTCTCCCGCAGGCAATCCGTCGATCTCTACAAATCCGACGACGGCAATAGCGGCATGGACTTCAACGAGTGGGCGGTCATGGACTACAAGCCCTACACCCCCAATCCCACCGAGAGCCAGCTCAAAAACGCCCTGTGCGCCAAGAACTACGACGTGGGATCGGTGTTCTCCGAGAGCTATTCCAACATCAACCAGCTATTCAAAGACACCAATATTCATCAGGATGAGAACGTCTCCGTCTACCAGATGCATTCCTACATAGACGGCACGGCCAAGGTGGGAGCCAGATACCAGAACGGCTCTGGAGCGGTGCCCACCATGACCATGGGTTCAGTCTACGTCGGCCAGGGATGGATTCAGGAAGAGATGGTGATGGGCGACAACCCGCCATTGATTCTGCCCTGCCCGTAAATGGGGATTGATATAAAGTCGATGGACGGCAGGCGACGGAAGGGGGCGCAGTGGCCCTCTCTTTATTCCATCATCCGCAGCTTTTCTTTCTCCGGGCCTTCAGGATAGCCCGGTCCACCGCCCGGCCGACCAGCCGGCCAACCGGCGACTCCGGCCTCGGCGGCTGACGCCTTTCATACCAGCGGTCTGGGCTGCTTTTTCTCCGGCAGCACCGGCAGAGGCATGGTGTTGATCAGCAGGGGCTGGCTTACCTCTTTGGCCCGCTCCACCAGCAGCTCCTTTCCCCACTGGGTGAGGGCGAAGAGGGGGACCGCCGTTCCCACCTGCACCAGGGGCCTGGCCAGCTCTCGAATATTCCTGGAGGCGCAGCTGGTCACGACGTCGGCCACCGCCAGCAGGCGCCCGGCATCCTCTGCCGATATCCCGGTCAGGTGGACGCCGATGATCATTATCCTGACCTTCATCTCTTCTTCCAGCCTCCTCAGCTCTTCCGCCGTATCGGCATCGGCGACCGTCACCGCGAAGTGAGTGAACCTCTCTGCCGCCACCCTGGCCCCCCTGATCTGATCGATGAGGCCGTCATCCGGGGAGAGCACAGTTCCGTTCCGGGACGAAATGCCCTCCAGCACCTCGGGGATGGGGTCGGTCTTCACCAGGCCGGATATCCAGCCTCCCATGCCCTGCACCAGGGACGGGTTGTCGGTGATCACCGTCCCCGCTCCGTCGCACACCGTGACCGCGGCATCGAGGATTCCATGGGAGATGCCGGTCATCATGCACTCCGAGGCCCCAAAGCCGACGAAGGTGTCCATCTCCAGCTTGCGACGGGGGCTGAACATCCCGTGCTGCCTGATCCGGAATTCCATGTTCTGGCTGGCGGCGTCGCTGGTGATCTCCTTGATCCCCCGCACCTTGTCGAAGAGCGGGCACCATTCGATCTGAGGCATTCCGGCCTCTACCACCTTCTCGTTCTCCACTCTGATTCTGCACTTGCCCAGAAGCTCCATAACATTCATGGTTCCTTCCCCTCCACCAGCTCGAAATAAACTCTCCGGTTGGATTTGCCCTTGTTCTCCGCCCTGACCATTCCGATTCCGGAGGTCTCACCCGTCCTCCTCACGTGGGTCCCGCCGCAGGCCTGAAGAGGTCTATCTGGTTTCCGGTGATCCGGGCCCCGGTCTTCCAAAAGATCACCGCGCTCAGGATGTGGCAGGCGGTGCGGCTGGGCATGAACCTGTACCTCCGTTCCCAGTCTATCTGCCCGCGCACCCGGTCGCCCGGGGAGAGGCCCTCCCGGTCCAGTATGTGCCGGATCTCCTCCCCGGCCAGCTCTGCGCAGCTCACCTGATAGCCGGTCTCTCCTTTGCGGATGACTCCCAGGTCGGAGGGCTGTCCTACGGGGCGAGGATAGAAGGCCGTCACGTCCAGCAGCACCCGGCATCCATCGGTCTTCTCCACCGTGGCTTCGAACTCGCGAAGAATGGGCAATCCTGGGCATAAAGCGCCTTCATATCATATCCATCCTTTCCAGAAAGCGACCGCGGGCTGGATGAAATCGATTTCGGATTGCAGGCACCACTTGCCTGGAGAAAACTACCACACATTTCGGGATAAAGTGCCGTCGATTGATTTAATTTTAACGAAACTAATAGATATGAATCCATACCATATTAGGGGCGGTGAACCGTGTGAGGAAGATACCTGTGCCCGCCCCCAGCGCCGAGGGTGAGGAGTTCGCGTCCATATTGATGAACATTGGCCTGAAGAGGACCGTGGCTAAGGTCCTGACCTATCTGGCTGGCGTGGAGGAGGCCACGTACAGGGAGATTGAGATCGGGTCGGACCTCAGGCAGCCTGAGGTCAGCATCGCCATGAGGGAGCTTAGAAATCTGGACTGGATCTCGGAGAGGGACGAGAAAAATCCAGGCAAAGGGAGGCCCTACCGGATCTACACTCTGAACAGGAGCCTGCCGGAGATAATCGAGTACCTGGAGCGGGAGAAGACCAGGGAGACCGAGCAGGTCATGCTCCAGATCGAGAGGCTAAAAGAGCTGAAGAAGACTTGAGCCTCTTCTGCTCTCGTTTCGGTGCACCAGGGGGCCGGGGCCTTATCGAATCGAGGCAGAAGCCTGGCCGAATTGGCAGGGTCACAAAGATGGAGATGGCCGTCGTGGAATCGGAGTGCCTACGGTCGGTCGGTCTTGGGGGTGATGCCATGCCATTCCAGAGGAGTCCGGGAGGGACTCCGTGCTGGCCATGGGAGGTTTCGGCCTCTACCATCAGTTTTTCCTACGAATAGAACTAAATACTAATTGAATACTAGGACTTTTAAACAAAAGAACTTGAGGGGAAGGCATGAAGTCCATTATTGATGAGGCCCTGACCAGGGCAGACCGGGAGGGGCGGGCTCAACCCTCCAGCGTGATCAAGAGCGACGAGGAGCTGATATCGGTCCTCGAGCAGCTCACCACGGTCATCAGAGTGATAGGCTGCGGCGGAGGCGGCTCCAACACCATCGACCGTCTGGCCGAGGCCGGGATCCAGGGGGCGGAGCTGTATGCCATCAACACCGACGCCCAGCACCTCCTGCACATCAACGCCGATCGCCGGTTCCTCATCGGACGGCGCACCACCCGGGGCCTGGGTGCAGGAAGCCTGCCGGCCATCGGCGAGGAGGCGGCCCAGGAAAACATCGACGAGATCAAGGCGGCGGTGGACGGTGCGGACATGGTCTTCGTCACCTGCGGCCTTGGCGGCGGGACCGGCACCGGGGCCTCGCCGGTGGTGGCCGAGGCGGCCAGGGAGGCCGGGGCTCTGACCATCGCCATAGTCACCCTGCCCTTCAGCGCAGAGGGCTCCATAAGAATGTCCAACGCCGAGGCCGGCCTCAGAAGGCTGCGTGAGGCGGCGGACACGGTAATAGTAGTGCCCAACGACAGGCTCCTGGACGTGGTGC
>JAAEEW010000077.1 GCA_013415595.1 Methanosarcinales archaeon
AACAAGATCGCGTGGGGCCTCAGATCCTCAGGCCCGGTGTTAGATAGCATGAGATCACTTAAAGGTTTTGCCTGAAGAAGACAGTTGGCTTATCTGATATCAGATTCCTCTGCACATCGAGCTACCCCTTTAACGAGGACAAAATTTAAATATTAATAAAGACAGTACAGTATGATGTCGGGTAGTGCGTTGAATCCGAGGCTGGGACGCTCTCTCCTGCCACCGTTTTGAATCCATAAGTCCCAGCCTCTTTCCTAAGAAGATAAACACCGTCAAATTCTAATGCCGGTATATTTTATGACATAGTTTATATAGTATTAAGATAAAATATAGGAGGGCGAAGTGAGTAGCAATCGAAGGGCATCGCCTCCAGGGGAGCGTTTCATCCCACCAATCTTTGAAATTGCTCCCCTTGAGATTTCGTGCTGCATTTCTTGAAAATCCTTAAGCCTCACCTAAACTGCCCCAAAAGGTCTTTCGTCCGAGAGGTCAGAGCGGCTCGCACGCCACTGCTGTAATCCTCTTCTTCGATCCTGAGGGCAAAGGCTTGCATCGCTTCCATGACCTCCGATTCCTCTACCCCCTTGATGCGGCAGACCTCCAGCAGCATCTGCTGTGGATTGCGTCCTCTGGATGCAGCCAGAATCATGGCCGCCTGGCATAGTTCGGCGTACTTGCGAGGCAGTTCCACGCGACCCGGAAATTCGGGGTTCCAGGATCTGGCCGCCCTGGCGATTAGACCATCCCTTGTAGGTGAAGGCTTGGACCTCATCAAGCGCGAGATCACCATGGTACACATCCCCCCAAAAATTATGACCATCATTAATGAAAAATTTTTCCCTTCGCTTGGAAGATTTTGCAAAAAATGGTAACCACGGCCCAGTGAGGCCGCAGCTGTGGACTTCAGAGTACGGTTATGGTGGCCTTCATCTGGTCCTGGGCCCCGATGTTGTCGGTGACAGTGAGAGTCACCACTCTGGTACCAGGAGTGATGTAAGCATGCCGGACCTCTGCGCCATTGGCAGTCGCGCCATCACCAAAATCCCAGCTGTAGGACGCGATAGAGCCGTCGTTATCGGCGGAGTAACCTCCGTTGAGGGTAATAGCCCGACCGGCGGGGACCTGCCAGGACGCGACCGAAAGTTCCGGAGCGTAGATGTAAGCCATGGGAGGCTCGTTATCCAGGGACGAGGCATCGACGGTCAGGGTCGCCTCTTGCCTGACGTTCCCGGCCTGGACGGCAAGGGTGTGCTGACCTGCCACTAGCTTGCTCAAGGGAATCATCATGGTGGTGCTGAAATTGCCCTGGCTGTCGGCCCTGACAGCCCGCTTGGCCGTCAGCTGGACCTGGACGTCTCCCGGCATCTGGGACTGGCCGGCCATAACCATCTTCCAGCATTCGGTGTGATCCGCGCCGTGGTAGGGCTTGCTCTCCCTCACCCGGCCGTTGACTGCCGTCCGCCACCAGCTATAAGGGTTAGAGTCGTGCCTCAGATAGGGGTACATAGCGCCAGCCTGGCTCTGCTCCAGAGAGGTCTGATGCTGCCAGCCTATGAGCACCCTATCTACGGGATAGACTTCTAGCTGGTTGACATCAGTAGACAGGATGCAGAAAGTCCCGCCCATACGGAACCACGGGTCAGCCTGCAAGACTTTGGTCATCGACTCGGAGATGGTTACCAGTTCGCCAGGCTGTGCCCCGGCGCCGGAGATGGTGATCTCCTGGCCTGCCTCAACCGCTTCCGGGATATAAAGATCAAGGGCGTAAGCGTTCAATCCCACAAAAAGGCATAAGACTATGCCAATTAACGATAATCGTATCGACGTCTCACCACATCCTTTCAATTTTTTATGGCCATATTGACACCCGAAACCTATTAATAGATTATCGAAAGAAGATGGATACGTTATGCTGTCATCTATAGTGAGCACGGTTTCCAGCACCATGAGCACCACCTCCACGGTGGGCATGATGTCTGCCATCGGCGTTTCTGAGGTCAGCGTCATCTCGGTGGTGGCACTGATCGCCCTGCTGAGCGCGTCAGAGATCTTATCGGCTTCCAAACTATGGAATCGGCAGCTGTCAGCCAGCCTGAACATGGCCATAATACCGCTGTGCCTGGCGTTTCTGGCCATCGTGGTTTATAGAGTGGCCGAGATTCTATAACCAACCTTCTACCATTTTTTAAAAAATCTTTCATATGCTAACTCTGCTCTTACCGCCGTGCATGGTTGCCAGCAGCAACGCGGCGGTAGTGGCCGCCAGGTACAGGGCCAGGAGGCCGCGACTGTCGTACAGGGGGGCGATCATGAACAGGGAGACATTGGTCACCCCGTGGGATATGGCGATGGTGGGTAGAGATCGGGTCCACAAGAACAGCAGGCCGAAAGTCATTCCGGCAAAGAAGACGAACAGCAGTTCCAGAGCCATATGATAACCGCTGTGCATCACAGCGAAAAGGGCGCTGGAAATGAGAAGACCTAGAGGCGTGCCCCACCTGATCTCCAGGACGGTCTGCAAGGCCGACCGGAATACGAACTCTTCTACAAGCCCCACGAATATGATCATCACCACGGAAAGGAGGACCAGACTTTTCAGGCTGGAGTCGGGAGTGAGCATCTCCGGCCGGATCACCTGATACTCCATCCAGCCCAGCAGCAACCCCAGAGCTGCGCCCAGGGGCAGGTAATGGACCAGGCCCCGGAGGGATAGACCTACCTCCTGGGCGGTGAATATGCCGTACCTGAGTATCACGGCGAGAGAGACCAGCATGGGAGCGTAGATCAGGGCATAAGAGTACAAGGTCAGGCTGAAGAAGACGGGCATGGCTATGTTCAGGAGCCTGAAAAGGGGAAGAAGCATCAAGGCCTGGTAAGACCGGTCCCCATGGTAGGCGAAGAGCAGAGCTAGCAGAACCAGGACCAAAGCGTGGACGGAGACGGCTGCTTTCAGGTGGCCGGCGAACAAAAGCAGCTCGGCGACGCAAACCAGGATGATGGGCAGGACCAGGTCTGCCCCTAACCCCTGCAGCTGACGAATATCCATCAGAGCCTCCGGTTCTCACGTAAGCAATAAATATGTTCCGAGGTTATGGGGCTGTTCATGCGGTCACTGATGCTAATACTTTTAACCTTCTGGCTGGGAGGCCTGGGTTTGGCCGGTGCCAACCCCACCCTGACCCTGTGGGGAGATGACCAGGAACTGCCGCTTCCTACTGCCAGTTTCAGCGACGGCTTATCCCAAGCCCTCTACCCCCAGACTGTCCAACATTTCTACCAAGAGA
>JAAEEW010000078.1 GCA_013415595.1 Methanosarcinales archaeon
GAGCCAGAGACAGGAGGACCGGGTTTTGATCATTTTTCCGGGAGAATTTTGCCGGAGACTCCTGCCAAGAGGGATGACCTGGGATCTGCTCCCCAGGAATGATTTGTAGAAGGGAGGGGGCAAAAGCCGTGAGGAGGTAGGATGTAGGAGGGATTGGAGAAAGATGCGTTTTCGACTTTTGCCTACAATCTACTACGTCATTTATCGAATATAAAGTTTTTGGCGGAGGTTGTCCTTTGGAAAAATTTGTCCACCAGGGAAGTTGCGGAGAGATGGTCGACCGGCCAGGCGGTCATGCCGGCAGGGCCCGGCTGTGATGGAGGTACCTGCCCAGAAGCTCGATGACCAGGGGGTAATCCTGAGCAGGAAACCTGGCGGAGACGGTCAGGGCGATTCCGCAGCATATGGAGACAGCGGAGTAGATGTCGTCCCGGCACTCTAGTGGATGGGCCTCATACCGCCAGGGGCAGGTGCTCCCGTCCGCCCGGCCCTGCATCCTGGTGCGAAGGGAGGCATAAGCATCGGATGAGAAGAGCTGCTCGTCGTCCAGGACCAGGGTCAAGAGCGTCAAAAAATCCTCCAGATCTTCCGAAGAAGGAAATTCTATCCACATGATTCCCGGCTCGATCTCCTGGCAGGAGCTGGAGGTCATTATGCCTGCCTCCCACATGGCCAAAATGAGAGGAGCTATGCCCTCATCGATGTCCATGGTGCTGTTCTCGCCGGGGTGGATGACCGCTGTCTGCTCGTGATCGCACATTAGAAATCCCAGGTGGCGCTGAAGGGAGGGAGGGATGAACTGGCCGCAATTATAACCAATCACCCCTCCGGGATTGATCTTGATCTCTGCACTCTACAAAATTGTGTTAATTCACCTTAGTATAAAAATGTATCGAAAATAATTTGCAACTGGTAGAATTTTCTGGCTGTTATCGAAGTGCAATCGGGAATAGAATCCCGAAGATATTCTCAAAATAGAGATCAATGATCAACATCCTTTTTAAAATAAGTGCAGACGCATGAATAATCCCGGGCCCGGGCTGAGGAGCGGGATTGCGGCTGTGGCCAGAGGGGAGGGCAGATTGGCCCCCCCTTCGCGAGACGACAGTTCGGGACCATCGGACAGGAGGAAGCCCGGGCGATGGGGGGGGGGAAGAGGGCGAATAGAGAAGGGAGAGGGCAGAAGAAGAGAGGAGGATCAGGCCGACTGGAAGAGAAGAACAGAGGACGGCGACAGGCAGAGAAGGGGTCAAAGGGAAGAAAGGAATGGAGGCCGTGTCCATCGAGAAATGGACCCCGGGCTGACGGGACGGGATTGGTGGCCTGTCGATCAAGAAAATTTATATAAATCAAGCCCGATAATCAAGAGGTGGCAGAGGAGGATTTCAGCATTAGCCGGCAACCCCTGGACATGAAAGTGAGGATACATCGCCAAAAATTTGACAAACGCGACTTTTGCCGCTTCGTGCTGGGCGCGGATATCGGCGGCACCCACACCAACCTGGCCGTGGCCGGGGCAAAGGACGGAGAGGCCGCACTGATCTTCTCCACCCACTTCCTCAGCCAGGAGCTGGACTCCATCATCCCCGCGCTGCGGGCCACCCTGGACCTGGCCCGGGAGAGATACGGAATAGAGGTGGAGCAGGGCTGTGCGGGCATCGCCGGGCCGGTGGTGGAAGCCGGCCGGGCCAGGCCGACCAACGTGGCCTGGGAGGTGGACGGAGAAGAGGCGACCAGGGAGACGGGAATGGAGGAGCTCATCCTGCTAAACGACTTCCAGATCATCGGCTACGGCATCCAGTCTATCCAGGACGAAGACCTGTTCCCGGCCAGAGGGGGCCAGCCGGAGCCGGGCCAGACCCGGGCCGTCCTGGGGGCGGGGACGGGCCTGGGAAAAGCCGTGCTGGTCTTCGATGGACAGAGCTATCGGCCCCTCTCCAGCGAGGGAGGCCACGGGGATTTTCCCATCCACGACCGCTTCGACCTGGAGCTGGCAGAGTACGTCCGGGGAGGGAGGGAGACCCCGGCCAGCTACGAGGATCTGCTCTCCGGCAGGGGGATTGTCAGGATCTATCAGTTCTTGAAGGAGAAGAGGGGGGCCACGGAGTACAGCAGCCGGATCGAGGAGGCCGGGGACCGGGCAGCGGCCATCTCCGGTCACCGGGAATGCGACCCCCTCTCCAGGGAGACCTTCCGGATCTACGCACGGTACTACGGACGGTGCGCCAAGAACTTCGTACTGGATGCCATGTGCACCGGGGGACTGTACATCGCCGGGGGCATCGCCTCCAGGAACCGGGAGATCTTCAAGTCTCCGGAGTTTCAGGGGGAGTTCTTGAAGGCGGAGAGGCAAAGGCACATCCTGGAGAGGGTCCCGGTCAATGTGATAGTCAACTACGATGTGAGCCTCCACGGAGCCTGCAATGCCGCCGTTCTCCTGGGCAAAGTACGATGCTAGAAAAATGCTAAAAAACCGGAGGACGCCCGGGCCTTCGGGCCTATTTTCTCTGCAGTGGCCACCTTTTAGGCCTCCTCTGAGCTTCAAACGGCCTTCGGCGGCCTTCATGGGACTTCGGGGCCTTCATCGGCCCTGAGCAGCCCTCATCCGCCCCCCTGCCGTCCCGCCGTCCGCTGTTTTCTTTCCGGGAGATCCTGGCCGGGGACGGAGCCGGGGAGGGGGTAGGGCAGAGGGGCTTCGAACCCAAAGATTTATATATTCGTCAAACGTCGTATTTGAGATAGCAAAAAGTCGAATATTCTGGCCGCTCCCGGCTGCCCAGGCAGCCAGGGAAGAACTTTCAGAGGATTATTAAAATGGTTGATATCGATTTAAAATCGCTGGATATTGAAAGCCCGGGCCTTGCGCCCGAAATCAAAGAGAAGCTTTGCGGCGAGATGATCGCCTCTCACCACCTCCTGGGAACGTCTCCCGCCGCCCGGCCCTACCTCCAGGACTGCGCCGCCAGGTATGCCGAGCTGATGGAGGTCAGCAACCTGGTGGAGATCAGCCTCGGCACCTGCACCTGGATCAACAGTTGACTCGGTTGGTTCATTCGAGATTGACAGTCTCGCCGATGGGCGATTGATGATGGACGGTTGCCGATTGGCTGATTGTCGATGGCGGATCGCCGATTGTCGATTGCCGATTGGCTGATGGCATTCCGGCCCGGCCGGATAAGGCCGGAATGGCCAAATCCCCAGGAATATCAAGAAAATTTTATAATTACAATTTTCGCGCCCCGGGCTTTCTCCATCATCTCACTCATCTCACCCACCCCACCCCCGCTACAGCAGGGGCCGGGGCTGCCGTCCCTCTCGCAGCCGGGGCAGGGTGGCCCGGTGGATGACCAGCCCCTCATCGAAGTTCAGGGCCCGGTTCAGGATCAGGGCCTTGCCCCGCCTGGTCAGGGCATAGACCGGTATGGACACCCCGATCTGCAGCCGGGCTCTCGTCCCCACCACCTCCCGCACGAGAAGGGAGGCACAGGACCAGACCACGTCGCAGCCTTCGGCCAGGAGGGCGGCCTGGGCCTCATCCACCCCGGTGGTGTGCACGGCGAAGATGACCGGCTCAGGCCCCAGGCGACGCCCGTCCTCCCGCAGCCTTGCCGCCTCCTCGGCCCGCTTTCCGGCAATGGTGACCACGATCTTTCTAAAGCCGGCCTCTGCCGCTCTTCTAAATCCCTGCACCTGGTCGATGGTTGCCTTGCGGTCCGGGAGGATGCATCCCCGCTCCTCCAGCCCCATTTGAATCTCGGGAATGGGATCGGTCCTGATCAGGCCGGTCATGTGGGCCCCGATGGCCGAGAGCACCTCCGGCCTGCTGACCACCACCGTTCCCGCGCCCTCGCAGACCACCACCGCTGCGTCCACCACCCCGTCGGCCATGGCGTCGCTGATAATCTCCGAGGCCCCGAAGCTCACCGGACGGTCCGGCAGCTCCAGCACCCGCCCCGGGCCGTACATTCCCAGCACCTCCATGTGCTCTCTCAGGGAGCGCTCCACCGTCTCCCTGCTCTCCTCCCGGCAGCCGTAGAGGTCCTGCCTCAGAGGGCAATAGCTCACAGTCGGGTCGGTCAGCACCTCGATCCGGCCGTCTTTGATCCTGACCAGGGCTCCGGCCACCTCCACCAGGTGTTCAGTCAAGGAAAACTCACCTCCTGCATGATTCCTGAATTATTCCTGCACGATCTTAGACGGGCGGCC
>JAAEEW010000079.1 GCA_013415595.1 Methanosarcinales archaeon
CATACCCTTCGATCCTCAGGTGGCCAGGGCCATCGTGGCCCGCCGGCCGGCCGTGGAGCTGGGAGGACCGGCTTCAGAGGCCATCAAAGATCTGTGGGCGGCCGTTCAGGGCAGGCTCTTTGGCAAAATTTAAGTCCTCCGCTAAAAATTTTTCAGTTAATTGAGGGTGGCGAAGCTCATGAAGATCGCATTTGGACCGGTCCCCTCCCGGAGGTTGGGACAAAGCCTGGGGGTCAACAACATCCCCCCCAAGGTCTGCAGCTACTCCTGCGTCTACTGCCAGGTGGGCCGCACTCCCCGGACAGTGGTGCAGCGGCGCAAATTCTTCCCTCCGGAGGAGATCTGTGCCTCGGTCGGGGAGCAGTTGAAGCTGGTCGCAGAGAAGGGGGAATGCGTAGACTACCTGACCATAGTCTCAGACGGCGAGCCCACGCTGGATCAGAATCTGGGGCAGGAGATCGAGATGCTGACGTCCCTGGGGCCTAAGGTGGCGGTCATCACCAATTCCTCCCTCCTTCCCCGCCCCGACGTGCAGGAGGACCTCTCTTTAGCCGACCTGGTCTCCCTAAAGGTGGACGCGGTGGATGATGCCGCCTGGCGGCGGGTCAACCGCCCCCATCCCTGCCTGGATCACCGCTCCATTCTGGAGAGCATGGTGGAGTTTGCAGGCCGCTATTCCGGGGAGCTGCTGACCGAGACCATGCTGGTCCGGGGCCTCAACGACAGCCCGGAGTGCCTGCAGGAGACGGCCGCCTTCCTGGGACGGATCCATCCCTCCCGGGCCTGCCTGTCCGTGCCCACCAGGCCCCCGGCAGAAAGCTCCGTTCGTCAGCCGGACCGAGAGTCCCTTGGCCTGGCCCTGAAGGTATTCTCCCGGGAGGTGGGCCGGGTGCAGCTTCTGAGCGGCGACGAGGGCGACGTCTTCTCCCTGGTCGGATCGGCAGAGGAGTCCCTCCTGGCCATCATGGCGGTCCATCCCCTGAGAGAGGCCGCCCTTCAAAGCCTCCTGGCCAGGGAGGGCCTGGACTGGGCGCTGGTGCAGGGGATGATGGAGCAGGGCTCCATCCACAGGGTGGAGCATGACGGCCAGATCTTCTACTCGGCCAGGGAGAGAGATGCCCGGAGGTAGTCCAGCCAGTCCCTGGCCGGGCACCTGGCCGGATGGGCCGCTGGAAATCTCCCGGGAACAGGCGGTCTGGGGCATGAACCTCACGGTCAGGGCCAGGGAACCGGGAGGCTCCGGCCGTGCCTCCTGACCGCGAGGATGCGGATGGCCGCCAGGTGCGCCGGGTGGCTATCTACTCCTTGCTGGTGAACCTTTTTCTGGTGGGAACCAAGCTCTACCTCTCGATAGTCTCCGGCAGCCTGGCCCTCCGGGCCGACGCCGTGCACTCTTCCGTGGACGTATTCGTCTCATTGGCCCTGATTGCCGGCCTTTTCATAGCCAGCCGCAAATCCCGCAGCTTTCCCTACGGCCTTTACAAAGTGGAGAACCTGGTCTCGGTGATAATCTCCCTGCTCCTCTTCCTGACCGCCTGGGAGATAGTCAGAGAGGCCCTGAGCGGGGAGATGGTCGCAGGTCCTCACAGCGACTGGACGCTTCTGGCATTGGTGGCCGCCCTCATCCCCATCCCCCTGATCTTTGGCAGCTACGAGATCCGGGAGGGGAGACGGGCCCGCTCCCCCAGCCTGGTGGCAGACGGCAGCCAGTTCCGGGCCGACGCCCTCACCGCCTCCCTGGTCTTCTTCGCCCTGGTGGGCCAGCGGATGGGATATCAACTGGATCGAGCGGTGGCAGCCGTCATCGCCCTTTTCATTCTCCGGGCCGGCTGGGAGATTCTCCTAAGCGGCATGCGTGTCTTGCTGGACGCATCGGTGGATTCAAAGACCCTGGAGAGCATAAGGTCCCTGATCGAGGCCGATCCTGCGGTGACCTCTCTCCAGGATGTGACCGCCCGCAACTCCGGCCGGTACCTGTTCGTGGAGGCCAGCATCGCCACCAGGACGGCCGACCTTCAAAAGGCCACCCAGGTCGGAAGGCGGATCGAGTCCAGGATCCGGGACCGCTTCTCCCACGTAGACCGGGTGCTGATTCACTACGAGCCCCAGAGCAGGACCCATCTGCGTTATGCTGTGGCTCTTTCCGACTCCGGGGGGCAGGTGAGCTCCCACTTCGGCCAGTCTCCCTATTTCGCCCTGGTGGACCTGGATGTTGGGAACAGACGGCTGATCAGGCAGGCGATGGTGAGCAACCCCCACCTCGATCTGGCCAAGGGGCGGGGCCTGGAGGTCGCCCGCTTCCTGCTCAGCCACAAGCCGGACGTGGTGATCAGCCGGGAGAGCCTATCCGGCAAGGGTCCAGGCTACGCCTTCGCCGAGATGGGGGTGGAGACGGTCCGCACGGATGAATCCACCCTCTCGGAGGTGATTGAAGGGCTGCAGTCTGAGGGCGGTGGCGACAAAAATTTTTAATTTCTA
>JAAEEW010000080.1 GCA_013415595.1 Methanosarcinales archaeon
CCGTAGACCCCGCTCAGGTAAACGACGCAGATCAGCCTCCCGTAAGAATCCCGGCCGTTCCCGGAGGCGTCATCGATGTCCAGGAATGCCCGCTTGTTCAACAGCACGGCCGAGGTGAGATCCTTGGCCAGCAGCCCCTCCGAGGTGGATATCTCCGGAGAGTCGACGTCTGCCATCCTGACCCGCTCGATGCTGCCCATGATCCGGGGGTCTCCCTTCTCCATGTTGATATCGACGGTATCCCCGTCCACCACGTTCACCACCACGCCGTAGGCCTCGTCCCTCGCGGCCAGCGCATCCAGGGGCAGAAGCGCGACCATGAGGAGCAGAGCAATGATTGCCTTTGACCTCATCCTGAAGTATCCATACGCTGCATTTATGAATAATTTGCCATTGGCTGCTGGCAGCCAGTCGGTTTGTCTGCTGGTTTATCAGCCTGTTAGCCCCCCAATTTCGTCTGCCACCCCCAATTTCGTCTGCCAGTTTTGTCTGTCCATTAGCCTGACCACCATCTTCCGTCCTGTCAGCAGATCTCCACCCCCCATCACCAGCGACCATGAGGGAGCTGACAGGGGTGGCTGACCCTTCGCCGGCGGCACTGAGACTGCAGTTAAGTGGCTGGCTGAAGGGGATGGTGCCGCCCGCCAGGGAGTAGCAAAATAGATCGACGAGCGGTCAATCTAGTAGTAGTGATAATAGATATGAGTAGATGAGCCTCGCGGGGTGAAAGTGATCACCTCATTCCCGGCCAAAGATTGCCCCTGCCGGAGCCTGGCTATTTCAGTGGAAGAGGACCTGCCAGAGGGCACTGACCGCTCATCTGACAAAACTGCATTTCTGTATTTACATGATCCAGGTTTCTTGCTTTAATAGATCCTCTTTTAGTCGAAAAACCGAAAAGTATTTATGTATTTAATAATCATAGATGATGTTTGGTCGCCGCATCTCAGGTGGTCGCGGAATGGCTCTATATGAAAACTCTGGCGGCCAGCAAGGTGCATGCTACTAACCGGCCCAGCATGCGGTCGCATAATCAGCTTTCACCGCTTTTGGTGAAGCCCGTGGCCGGAGACGGGATGCGGCATCCTCTCTCTTAGATTATCGAGCGCTGGCGCCTCGATATTTTCAGCACCTCCAGCATCTGAGACCCCGGATTGGAGAGACCCCAGATATCTGCCATGCCCGGCAGGAAGGGAAAGGAAAAGGGTTTCAATCCAGGATCAAAAAAGGCATTCCGGGGTTTTTTCGTTGAGGAGAATTGCCATCGAGGTCGAGGGAAAGGGAAGAGCGCTCATGGAGCTGGACCGGAGAAATGTGAAGACGGCGGATGCGGTTTACGACATCCTGCCCATCCGGGCCAGGGCCAGCGTCTGGCTGGATGAGATCTACTTCGCGATTCCTCTGGAGCTGGAGGACGAAAATCCGTCTCCTGCATCCAGCAGGGACGACATATCCTACTGGTCCCCGGGACCGGCCTTCTGCATCTTCCTTGGAAACAGCCAGCCCTACTCGCCGGTGAACCACATCGGCCGTCTGACGGAGGGCCGTGACCTTCTCTTGAATGTGCAGGAAGGCGATTGGATATCGTTAAGTATAGCTGAGTAGAGGAGGAAACGAGGCGACGATTATGACAAAAGTGCTGGTAGGATATTACTCTCAGACCGGGAACACTGCCCGGATGGCTGGAGCAGTGGCTGAGGGAGCCAGGTCCGCAGGGGCGGAAGTGACCCTGAAGAAGGTGGAGGAGGTCACCCTGGACGATCTGGTGGCCGCCGACGGGATAATCATCGGATCGCCAACCTACTACGCCCAGATGGCGGCTCAGGTCAAGATGCTCTTCGATAGATCCTCGGAGATCAGGGGCCGCCTGGAGAATAAGGTGGGCGCGGCCTTCACCTCCTCGGCCAGCCCGGAGGGGGGCAACCAGACCACCCTGATCTCCATCCTGGAGTGCATGATCATCCATGCCATGGCGGTGGTGGGAGATCCCATGGAGACCGGAGGCCACTTTGGAGCTATCGCTGTTGGTGACCCGGACCAGAGGTCCCTGGAGACCTGCCGCAAGACCGGGGCCCGGGTGGCCAGACTGGCGGCAAAGCTCTCCTCCTGAGAGCCCTTTTCGGCCTATTTCTTTCCGGTTCGCCCAAATCGGGGAACCGAAGGGCCGGGATTATGAAATATATATGTATATTATATAACAATCTGAATCCGAAAACTTCGAGGAGGAGGAGGAGGAGGAGACATGAATCAGGTTGAAGATACTGCCCAAAAGATCAGCACCATGGAGATCAGGGGGGCAGGACGAATCGCCAGGGCGGCGGCAGAGGCCCTGCGGGACCATGCCTCAAAGATGGAGGCGTCCAGCCTGGAGGAGTTCGACTCCTCTCTATCCAGGGCGGCACAGACTCTCCTGAAGACCAGGCCTACAGCAGTATCCCTCTCCAACGCGGTGATGATGGTCATTCGCTATCAGGGTGGAGAGGTGGAGGCGGCCAGGCAGTCGGTGGTGGACAACGCCAGCCGGTTCATCGAGAGCTCTTTAAGGGCCGTGGAGCAGATCGGGGAGATCGGAAGCCGCCGCATCAGAAATGGGGACACCGTCCTCACCCCCTGCAACTCCGACGCCGCGCTGTGGATAATCGAGACCGCTAACCGCCAGGGAAAGGATATCACCGTCCTGGCCACCGAGTCCCGCCCCCGCTACCAGGGCCATCTGACCATCCGCCGGCTGGAGAAGGCGGGAATTTCCACGGAGCTGATAGTGGATTCAGCAGTCAGAAGCGTGATCAACCAGGTGGACCAGGTGGTGGTGGGAGCAGACGTGATAACGGTGAACGGCACCCTGGTCAACAAGATCGGCACCTCCCAGATAGCCCTCTGCGCCCACGAGGCCCGGACCAGCTTCATGGTGGCCGCGGAGACCTACAAGTTCAGCCCCCACACCATCATGGGCGACCTGGTGGTGATCGAGGAGCGCAGCCCCGAGGAGGTGCTGCCCGACATCTCCCAGTTCCGCCACGTCCGGGTCCGAAACCCGGCCTTCGACGTGACCCCCCACCAGTACATCGACGTCATCTGCACCGAGGTGGGAGCCATTCCCCCGGAGATGAGCTACCTGATAATAAAGGAGAAGCTGGGCTGGGAGCTGGGGAAGGCCACCGGGCATCAGCCCTGAACCGATCCCCTCCGCCGGGCAGCTAAAGGGCCAGCCTTCTGGAGGCCAGCACCAGGGCCAGGACGGCCAGGGCCGCTCCGGGACCGGGGGACTTCTCCTCCGGCTGGGCCTGCCCTTCTGCCTGCTCCTCAGCCGGCACTTCGGCCTCCGGTTGGGCCTGTGTCACCTCAGCGGTCGCTTCCGCCCCTTCCTGCTCAGTCGCTGCCGA
This sequence comes from Methanosarcinales archaeon, assembly GCA_013415595.1. Taxonomy (GTDB): domain Archaea; phylum Halobacteriota; class Methanosarcinia; order Methanotrichales; family Methanotrichaceae; genus JAAEEW01. The sequence goes on from JAAEEW010000080.1 coordinate 3,384, forward strand.
CGCCTCCGCTGCAGCGGGCGCCGGCACATCATCCAGAGTGGGCCGCTCCACCACCACATCAATTCTGCGGTAGTTGGCCGGAGAGCCCTTGGCCGCAAAGCCGATGTCGAAGTTGTAGTTGCCGGGCACTATGTTTCCTGCGGCCAGGGTCAGGTTGAATTTCACCTTGCCCCCCTGGTAGACGTATTTGGCGCTCCCTTCGTCCTTGATCCACAGGCCCTGGGTGAGTCCCCGGTAAATCAGCCTGGCATACTCGCCATCTCCGCCCTGGTTCTGGACGGTTATGGTGAAGTTGGCCTCGCCACAGGCGGACACGTGAACAGTGGGCGCCTCTATCACCCTCATGAAGGCAGAGCCGGCCGCCGGATCTGCCAGAATGGCCAGAATGAGGAGGATTGGGAGGAAAGCAATTCTTTTCATGATTTTATATCTTCTCCGGACAATGATAAAGATCTTTCGCAACGTCAAAAGCTTGCCGTCCAGGATGCGGCCTGATCCCGGGCACGGCCGGACCCAACTGAAAAGATGGCCCCCACAGAGCTCCTGGGATTTTAGAGGGAGCTTTTGCATTAAGAAGGATTGCTGGAAAAAAGAGAAGAGGAAGTTGCGCCGGGCATGAATAGGAACGCCCGGCGCGAAGTTAATCGGCATTCTATCCCCTCTCCGGGGATCCTGCTCAGAGGATCTATCCCTTCTTAGAGGATCACAGACCGGATCCGCCCATTCCCGGAGGTATCATGGACACCGGCGAGGAGAAGATCCTGTCCTTGTCCTTGGATACGTCGTGGAACTCGGTGGTCCCGCCAAGCTGCACCGGGGCGCTGGACTGGTTGTTGGCCTCGGTTGTCGGAGTCTCGGCAGGCGGTGCAACCTCAGTCGTGGCTACGGCGGCCGGAGTGTACCCGGAAGTCTCGGGGTTGATCCACTCGGCGGTGAATGTGCCCATGCCGGTCTTGCCCCTGGTGTTGTAGACGGAGTACTTGCCGGTCATGGCCTCGTTGCTGAAAGTCCCTTCCATGAAGATCGGCACCATGACCTCGCCCTTCAGAGCGGTCAATACCAGTTGAACCTGATCTCCCTGCACCCTGCCCACCACTACGGCGTTCCAGGGCTCACTGCCCTCGTACTTGGCAGCTCCGAACAGCTCCTCGCTGCTCTGGTTGAGGGCCATGTTCACTCTCTCCGCGCCCTGCAGGTCCACAAACCAGATGCCCTGGAGCTGTGGAATCACCGGAATCTCGGGGACGGTCGCATTCACAGCGGTCGCGTTCTCAGAGGTTGCGTTCCCAGATGTCGCGTTGCCGGTATCGTTTTCTGCGAGGACCTCTGTCTCGTTGGCTGCCTGGTCGGCTACTGCAGCCTCGTCGCTGACTGGAGCCTCGACCTCGTCACCCGCATCCTCGGCCATGGCCAGGCCGGATAGAACGAAGACCAGCAGCACCGAAAGACTTAGCTTTCTCAATCCCAAACTCATGCCTCCATACTCTGTACCCACTCTCATACCCACACTCGGACAGATGTCATCGTCATTTGACTATGTCCGCCCCCTACAAGACACCTACCCTTTAATAAGTTTTCCGTAGGCAGACAGCCCTGGGGCTCAGGAGGGAACGATAATCCCCTGCGGAAACGATCGACTTTGGTCGATTATCAGCCCCCGGCTATTCGGGCGGAAGGGAAGAGATGCGGGAGATGTAGGACTGGATGTCGAACTTGGATTTGATCCCTTTGTAGCTCATGTATCTTATCTTGCCGAAGATGTTGCGCTCGCCCCAGGCCCGATCGTGGACGCCGCCCACGCTCCAGGCCACCCCCACGTAGCCGTTTGGGTCCCGGCCGTCCAGCTCGTAGCGGTCGTTCAGCCCAATCGCCGTCTTCTGGGCCACCTCCGGAGATTCCGACCATTCCAGGATCTTCTTGCACCAGTACATCCTCAGATAGCCGTGCATCTTTCCCCGGCGGACCATCTCCATCTGAGCGGCATTCCAGATGTCGTCGTGGGTTCGGGCCTCCTCCAGTTCCTGGCTGGTGTAGATGTACTCCCGGGCGTCGTCCCGGTGCTCGTCGAGAGTCTCCCTGGCCCAGGTCGGAAATCCCTGAAAGCCGTCGTAATGGGGATTGTAGAAGCAGAAGTTGTCCGAGAGCTCCCTTCTGACGATCAGCTCCTCCAGGAAGGCCGCCCTTGACTCCGGCCTGGCCCGGGAGCGCTGCACCTCCAATGCCACCCGCTGGGCAGAGAGCTGGCCGAAGTGCAGGTAGGGGGAGAGGTTGGACTGGCCGTCCACAGAAGGATCGTTCCTGGCCTCGGGATAGCTGTCCAGCCGGTTATTCACGAAGTCCTGCAGGCAGCTCCAGGCAGCGTCCTCCCCCGGGGAGAGCCAGCGGACCGGTGGGACACGGCCTTCGGATTCCAGCAAACGCCGAGCCCCGTCCCAATCGTTTCCGCCACCGCCGGCCCCTTCCTCACCGGTCCGGGGGTGCCTCTCCAGGGCGGGGAAGTCCTCCAGATACTCCGCCAGGGCTCTGCCGATCTTGGGGCGGATGGTGTAGGCGGCGTACTCCTGCTTGGGCGAGGCCTGCCAGCAGGGAACGATGTTATGGGCGTCCACCTCGTAGAAGGGAATGGTGGTCTTGCGGGCCACGGCCGCCTTCCAGGACCTCTTCTCCCGCAGGGGATCGAAATCCGTAACCAGGACTCCTGCGCCCTCCTCCATCAGGAAGTCCGGCACCACCTCGGCCGGCTTGCCGGACAGAAGATGAAAGGGGATGTTCAGCTCCTGCAGCTGCCGCTCCACCAGGGAGAGCCCGGAGAGCATGAAGGAGTACTGCCTCCAGGTGGCCCCCAGGAAGCGGAGGGCCAGGGAAAAGATCACCGCCAGGGGGACCGCCCGCTTCAGGGCCACAGACTGGGCATAGATCAGGGCCCAGTTGTCCCGGACCCTCTGGTCCCTGCTCATCCAGTAGATCACCGGACCGGCCTTCGCCGATCCCTCTCGCAGGACCTTGACTCTCTTCAGGTTCATGGTTCAGGCTCCTCTCTCTTCCTCATGGCCGGCCAGGCTCATCAGCTATGCCCATCGCCTCTATCCCATTCATCTTCTGCGGCCTCATTTCGGCGTCCTCATTTCCGCCGCCCTTCGGCGCTTTGACCTCCAGCCGACCGGCCGGCGCCTGCAAATGCAGCTTTTGCAGGAAGTCCTGGGCCAACGACAGGTGCCCCTGCAGCCGCTCCTGGCTCATGCCCTTCAAATGGGCCCCCACAAAACGGATGCGAGGGCTGGTGGTGAAGAAATCCCGGTGAAGGTGGACAAACCGCCAGAAGAGCGCGTCCCAGACCGAACTCCAGGAGCCCTTGCCGAAGTTGCTCATCTTGCGCAGGTAGCTGGAGGAGCTGATGTAGGGCTTGGTGGACATCAGGCCCCCGTCTGCAAACTGGCTCATGCCGTAGACGTTGGGGACCATCACCCAGTCGTAGGAGTCGATGAACATCTCCATGAACCAGCGGTAGACCCAGTCCGGGTGCACTTCGCACAGGAGGAGGAAGTTTCCAAGCACCATCAGCCTCTCGATGTGGTGGGCGTAGGCGTTCTGATTGACCCGGGCGATTGCCGCGTCCAGGGGCTCCAGGCCGGTGTCCCCCCTGTAGAAGGCCCCCGGAAGCTGGTTGTTGTTTCCCCAGAAGTTGGAGGAACGTTCCCTCTCTCCAACCAGGACGTAGACCGCCCGCATGAACTCCCTCCAGCCGATGATCTGGCGGAGGAATCCCTCCAGGGAGTTGAGGGGAACAGGGTGGTCCCTGGAGTATTCCAGGGCCGTCTGCACCACCTGGGCAGGCGTCAGCAGGCCGGTGTTGAGGAGGGGGGAGAGCAAGGAGTGGAAGAGGAAGGGCTCCTCCCTGGAGATGGCATCCTCGTAGCTGCCGAAATGGCGGAGACGGTGGCCAAGGAAGTCCTGCAGCCAGACTGAGGCTTCCTCATGGCTCACCGGATAAAAGAAGCCCTTCGTGGAGCCGGGGTGGTGGGGGAACCTCTGTTCCACGTAGCTTTTGGCCTCCTCGATATGCGCGCCATTTGCCGGGGGCGGGAGCCGGGGAACGGACAGCTCCCGGGGGAGGGGCTTTCGGTTCTCCCGGTCGAAGGTCCACGATCCGCCGGCGGGCTTCCCGTCCTCCAGGAGCAGGCCCAGCCTCTTTCGCTGGGCGATGTAAAAGCCGGTCTGATTCAGCCTCTTCTGCCCCTTCAGAAGCAGCCGGAACCAGGAGGGCGGGGAGAGGAAGGAGGGGGTGTCCAGCATCAGCACCTCCATGCCGGCGGACTTTGCGTGGTGGCGCAGCCTCCTCTCCAGGAAATGGTCCACCGGATCGGCAAGGAGCATCCGGTCCACGCCGCCTTCGTACAGCGTCTGGAAGAGGTAAGCCATCTCCGGGTCGCTCACATAATCGACGTAGTGGACGGAAAATCCCCGGGATAGCAGAAGGTCCTGGTAGGCCTTCATGCTGGCCCGGTGCAGCAGCAGCTTTTTCTTGTGGAAATTGATCCGGCGATCGCGGTCGGAGAAGAATAGCTGGTCCTCCACCAGGTAGACCGGCCTTCCCGGGGCCAGGGCTGGATGGTCCAAGAAGAGCTGATGGGGAAAGATCACTGCCGCCTGGGACATCCTTCAATAAATTAATGACTTAAACTATAGAAACGTTTGCCGCACAGGGTGGCCTGGCCAGGGGAAAGTAGAGGAGAAGGGGATGAGGACATCTCCGCCGCATCTGCAGAGGGCCACGGGGCTGACCGGGCCCTGCCAGCCGTCTATCGACCTGGAAAAGGACGCCGGCATGGAGGGAGGCGGACCTGGACCCGGGAACTGGCCAGCAGTTAGCCGGCAGTTATTATCACTATTACTATGCTGGCCGTTTCATGCGCCCCCCAGGGGCCCGCCCGTTACCCTGCCGTCAGGATGGTCGATGCGGCTTACTCCTTGATCCCCACTCCTTTGAAGAAGGTATAGCAGAAGGTCCCCTCCGGAGGCCGGGCGGTCAGGTGCAGGTCCCGTATTCCCTGCTCCCAGGAGGCCCGGTCCATCATCCCCGCCTCCAGGGCCTGGCCCTCCACCCCCTCCACCATGGGAATTATGGTCCGGCGAACGAATCCCTCCATGAAGTGGGGGCGGCTGGCGTCGCTGTAGACCATCCGGGGAGAGACTGCTACATCCTTCAGGCCGGCAGCGGCCATCAGGGGGTAGAGCCTCCTGCCGATCAGAGAGTCGCCCTTCATGCCCGCCTGGACCTGGACCAGACAGTCCCAGGCCCCCAACGCCTCCCTGCTCCGGGGGTGAAAGAAGCAGGAGCCGTGATCGCCCTCGATGCAGGTCATGGTGCCTCCGGGCTTCAGCAGGCCCATGAGGCTTTTCAGGGCGGCTCCCGGGTCCGGGAGGTGCTCCAGGACGAAGCACAGGAAGACGTGGTCATAGCTCTCCGGCGAAAAGGGCAGGTGGAAGATGTCCGCCTGCAGAAAATGGTCTGCCCGGGACTTTATGGACCTCAAAGACCTCCTGGCCGATAGAAGGGACTGACGGGAGATGTCCATGGAGACCAGCCGGGCCCCGGGAGAGCTCCTGGCCAGAATGGCGGTCTGGGCGCCGATGCCGCAGCCGGCCTCCAGCACCAGGCTTTCCGGGGGATAGCAGGTGTCGTGGTGCAGGAGATCGGCCAGGGTGCTGGCCTGGTCCTGCAGCCTCTCTGACTCTCGATCAGAATAACCGTGGACGTAAGCGGACGTGATCTATCACCACCTTTCCCAAATGGCAGAGATGGAAACGTACTCACTGCTCTTAAATTATGGCCTCAAATGGCTTACCGTCAGGGGACGACCACGTCTCCGGCAGGAGAATTTGGCCAGAAGATAAAATAGATAATATTTATAAAAGTTGTTTTAAGAGAGGGGCGAGGCCGGCCTTACAGCCCGGCCCGCTCAACTATGGTGTCTGCTACCTGCTCGGCGCTCAGGAAGGGGAAGTCGCTGGCGGTCAACACCTTTCCAGCGTCTGCGGCCTTAAGCACCACTCCCCCTGCCCGGCAGGTGGTCTCCGCTCCCTGGGGCATGGCTCCCAGAAGCTCCTCCGGAGTCTTGATAGGGAACTTGGCTTCCGACAGGGCTCCCACGATCTGTGCACGAATCTCTTCTTTGACGCTCATTTTAATTCACCTCTGGACCCTATGTTGGTTGGTTAAGGATATATACTTAAGCGTTACTAAAATGTACCAGAGGCATTTTGATACACTAATCTAACCTTGAAGGGTAGAGTAGAAACCTTTTTAACCGAAAGCCGCACCCATTCTCTATCATGGAATATAGAGGAGAGGAACTGCAGCGCGAGGTTCAGGATATCAAGACCAAGATCGACGAGCTGCATAGCGACCTCAAACGGTTCATGGAGCGCTCCAACCAGCTGCACGTGGATTCCATGCTGGCGGACATGCGAGGGGGCCTTTGCGACGTCCTGGTAAAGCATGTCAACTCCGAGGCCAGCGCCGGCCTCCAGGCCCGGATGGTTCAGGATTGCCACATGAGGAAGACCTGCCAGTCGCTGTTCAGCGAGCTACTGCAGCGCAACGCCAGCCTCCTGAAAGAAGACCGGGCCTCTTTGCAGCTCGTAAACGGTGACCGGTCAGCCCTGAAGGACATGCGAAAAAAGGCACCATATCCTCAGTGCGATCAGTGCTTCGCCGAGGCGGAGAGCCTTCTGGGAAAACAGGTAGAGCTGATGCGCTCCCTGAGGATTTATGAGGACGACAGAGGAAAAGAGCATGACCTCTCCCTCCTGCCAGAGGAGGCGGTGGTGAGAGAGCTCCTCGATCCCATGAACAACCGCCAGAGGCTTCAGATCATGAAATCGCTGGCCGGCGAGACGAAGACCTTCTCCGGCCTGGCCGAGCTGACCGGTCTGCGAGGGGGCAATCTGCTCTTCCATCTGACCAAGCTGCAGGATATGGGGATGATAATGCAGCGCCACGAGCGGGGAGACTACATGATAACCGAGAAGGGCTTTCAGGCTCTGAAGGGCGTGGCCGGGGTTTACTGGACGCTGACCGGAGAGGGGGCTGCAGCTGAGGCCGACATGCAGACGAAAGAAGAAGGAGATGATGAATAAAAAAAATTGGCGGCACACACTCTCCACGTCACGGGCTCCTCCAGATCTGCCTGTATCTGAAAGCCGGCGGCACTGGTAACCGCCGAATCGCGCTCTCCAGGAGCGACCACCGTTCCCCAGCGTCTGCAAGTGATCGCTTTTCTGCACACTTGCCTTTTCACTGCAACCAGACAAAAACCGCTTTGTGCAATCAGCCGAAATCACAGAAAAATAGACCCTATGTCAATTGAATATACGCCTGTCAGAAGACAGGCAACGGAGGCCTCTGCCTGGCAGCCTGGCTGAAAAGTTAAGCCTCATTTGGATTTATAAAAGCAATCTCTCGCTTCATCCCCCCGCCATTCGACCAGACCGACCTTCACCTCCATTAACATCACTTTTCCGTTTGCAGCAAAGGCTGCCTGGTACAAAGCAGCCAGGCCCCCAGGACCTGGACGGCACGAGACAGCATGGACATGTCCCCAGAGATGGCTGCCACCAGATCACAGTTCAGGGCTGCAACCAATCCCCTGTTCAGCCAAACAACATCACCAGCACCAGTGCCACCCGGTAGACCATGTTTTTTCCAGTTTTCAAGCCCAACCTTTATTCTATTTGGGAAGCAGGACGGAGTCTATCATGTGGCAGACTCCGTTGGAGACTGCTATGTCCGCCTGAATGACCCTGGCATCGTTTATCTTCACGCCTTCCGTGGCATCCACGGCCAGGCTCCCACCCTGCAGGCTTTTCATTGTTTTCATCTTCATGACGTCCCTGGCCATGTGTTTGCCGGCGACGACGTGGTAGGTCAGAACCGCGGTCAGCTTTTCCTTATCCTTCAGCAATTCGTCCGGGGTGGCCTCTGGCACCCTGGCAAAGGCAGCGTCATTGGGGGCGAAGACCGTGAAGGGCCCTTCGCCGCTCAACGTCTCCACCAGTCCGGCAGCCTTGACAGCAGTCACAAGAGTATTAAATTGTCCTGCTTCGATGGCCTCCTCTACAATGTTTTTCAAAAATAAAACCTCCGTTTTTTTTGTATAAGGTTGACCTGAAAGATTATGTAATTTTCGGTAGTCTGGCCGGCACAGCAAATCTGGCCGTCCGGCCACTTGCCTCTTCACCACCTCACCCCCGCCCCTCGATCTCCCTCTGCAGCTGGGCCAGGTATTCCCTCATCACCGCCTCCCTTCTCCCGGCCATATTCCGGGCAGTCCCGGTGTGCATGCCCGCCCCCAGCTTCAGGAGCTTGCGGTAGAAGTGGTCCAGGTTCCACCTTCCGTCGTCCGGCTCTCTGGCCGTGCAGAAGGGGTCATGGGGGTCGTACATCTTGCGGCCCAGGCTTCCGCCAACGGTGAAGACCCGGGCGATGCCGATGGCCCCCATGGCATCCAGCCGGTCG